>JBFRWQ010000527.1:0-6009 GCA_051439665.1 Microcystaceae cyanobacterium
ATATTAAACCTTCCTCACATCAGTCGCTTCGCTTCAATTAAAAAATTAAAAGAAGCAGCAACATTTAGAATGTACGAATTCATAATTCATAATTCATAATTCATAATTCATAATTCATTTGCGTTTGCGAGTTAATGCACCCAGAGAACCGACTGCTAATAAGCCTAACAAGGTACTGGGTTCGGGAGTTTTGACCCCTTCACCAAACACGGAAGCACCTATGATTGACTCATTGGGGTCAGGCGCACCATTCCCAAGCAAACTTGCATTTCCTTGATCACCATTAATAAATAAGGTGAAATTACCCAAAACGGAGATCAAGGCTGTGTCGGCTGTTTGAACAATTTGATTACTGACCACTTCAAAACTATTAGTTGATGCACCAGGAGCAAAGTTTAATCCGATGACATCATCTAAGAATGATGGTGCAGGAGTCGTCGATAGTCCAGTTATAACAACAGAACTAGCTGTATAAACGCCATCAGTCGTCAGAGCAGCATCTGGTAACTCTATCGTTCCAGTTGCATTGGAATCAGAGGTAAATGGTGAAGCAACGTTAGTATTAACAATCGTGAAATCGAAGGTAGCGGCATTAGCAACGTTAACAGAGCTTAGAATGGTCGCTAAGGTTAAAGCGCTTGTCCCTAAGCTTAGAGCTTGTGTTTTAGCTGATTTGATGTTGTTCATGAAATTACCTTTTTGAGTAGAATAACGTTGACAAAATTGAACAGGACAAAAGAAACAGAATCAAGCATAATAGCTCTTATTGTTTCTTATAAGCGAATTGATTTATATAAACAGTCGTATTCTACCCCCCCCTCATGATTTGTCAACTAATCGACGTTTTTAACTTAATAAAGGCAGATAAAGCAACTCAGAGAGAGGCTCAAGGGGTTCAGTATTGATCCACAGGGCAAAATATTAAATTAATCTGTGATTATTAAGGTTTTGCCGAATTTAGAGGTAAAAATTTCACCTTGTAACAGTAGGGTTGAGGAGATCTCTATAAAGGTTGAAGAGAGTTATTTAGATCAGTCATTACAGTAGCACAGGCATCTTGCCTGTCACAATATAAAAGCTTATTTTACAAGTAGCACAGACATCTTGCCTATTACAAGCTAAAAGCTTATTCGACAAATTTCCTGAGACTACCGCTATAATTGAATTACTGACTCTTATCTCTTAATTAACGCTCATGCCATTGTTTTCTGTTGCTGAACCTAAAGAAACCTATCAAGTTTCCTTATTACCGTCTCAGTGGGTTGAAGTGCTAGTAGATTGTACAGGCGTTCAGGGGCTTTACACTTATCTTGTTCCCCCTAATTTAACCATTCAGGCAGGAGATATTTTAAGTGTTCCTTTTGGTAATCAGACGACAGGAGGAATTGCGATTCGTTTAATCACTTCTCTGCCCGAAGATTTAGATCCTAATCGCATTAAAGCAGTAGATGATATTATCTCGGAAGGTTTTTTTTCAGACACATACTGGACATTAATGAATCGAGTGGCAGACTATTATTATACTAATCTAATTACCGTTATTCGCAGCGCTTTACCGCCCAAATTATTAGGAAAATCTCAACGAAGAATTCGTCTCAAAACCAGTCAAATTCCCAAAGGAGCAGAGTTCTTTTGTCGTCCCATTACCCAAAAAGTATTAGCTTTACTCCAAGCGCAAAAAGACGGTAACTATAGTGTTCAGTATCTAAGAAGTAAGATTAGAGGCGCTGATCAGGGAATTAAAGAATTGAGTAAAAAAGGATGGATTGAAAGTTATATTGAACCCCCTAGAACTACTAAACCGAAACAACAAAAAGCAGTAATTTTAGTGCAAGACTCACCTCTTTTAGATTTAACCGATAGACAACGGGAAGTCCTAGAAATTTTACGAAGGGAAGGGGGAGAATTATGGTTAAAAGAACTCTTACAACTGGGTCATACTAGCACAAGTTTAGTGGAAACCTTACAAGAAAAGGGGTATGTGGTGATTCAATATCAAGAGCGCTTGCGGTTATTAAAAGAGCCTGAAACCGAAAGCGATCAAGCAAAAGCATTAACCCCTGCTCAAGAAAATGCCTTAAATCAGATTAAACAGGTTGAGCGCTTTACAGAAATTCTCTTACATGGTGTGACAGGTTCAGGAAAAACAGAAATTTATTTACAAGCGATCGCCCCTATTTTACAACAAGGAAAATCAGCGCTTATTTTAGTACCTGAAATCGGTTTAACCCCCCAATTAACCGATCGCTTTCGAGCGAGATTTGGTAACCAAGTTTGTGTTTATCACAGTGGGTTATCAGACGGTGAGCGATACGACACATGGCGACAAATGTTAACAGGAACACCTCAAGTCGTGATTGGCACAAGATCGGCTATTTTTGCCCCCTTACCTAAATTAGGCATGATTATTCTGGATGAAGAACACGATAGCAGCTTTAAACAAACCCAAATCTTACCTACCTATCATGCAGGGACTGTGGCCAAATGGCGGGCTGAATTAGAGAATTGTCCCTTAATCTTAGGATCCGCCACTCCTTCTTTAGAAAGCTATCTCAAAACAAAACTAAACAATTCTTCCTCCCCCTCTCACCACACCCTCTACCTTTCCCTACCCCAAAGAATTCACTCCCGTCCCCTTCCCCCCGTCAAACTGGTAGATATGCGCCAGGAATTAAAACGGGGAAATCGCTCAATGTTTAGCTTATCTCTACAAAATGCCCTAAAAAAACTGAAAGAAGAACAAAAACAGGGGATTCTTTTTGTTAATCGTCGAGGACATAGCACATTTGTGTCCTGCCGCAGTTGTGGCTACGTTATGGAATGTCCCCATTGTGACGTTTCTTTGTCCTATCATTACACCCACGAAGGCGCAACAGAATTATTACGCTGTCATTATTGTAATTATACAACCTTACAACCCCCTCACTGTCCTGAGTGTGGTTCTCCCTATTTTAAATTTTTTGGCAGTGGGACACAAAAAGTCACCCAAGCATTAAGCAAAGAATTTCCTGAACTACGTTGGTTACGCTTTGATAGTGATACCACTCGCACCAAGGGCGCACATCGCCAATTATTGAGCCAATTTGCTAGAGGAGAAGCAGATTTACTGGTAGGAACACAAATGTTAACCAAGGGCTTAGATTTAGCCCAAGTTACCCTAGTGGGTGTCCTGGCCGCCGATGGTTTATTGTATCATTCTGATTATCGAGCGGCGGAACGAGCCTTTCAAACCCTTACCCAAGTAGCAGGAAGAGCAGGAAGGGGAGATGATCCTGGACAAGTGATTATACAAACCTATAACCCTGAACATTCTGTTATTCAATCGGTTAAAAACCATGATTATCAGAGCTTTATTAGTAATGAATTACCCCAACGTCAAGAATTGGACTATCCACCCTACGGTAATTTAATTTTATTGCGCTTTACAGGATTCAAAGAGGAAAAAGTACAGCAAACCGCAGAAGCGATCGCAGATGCTTGTCTGTCTTTAGTTGATAATAATTGTGAAATTCTCGGACCCGCCCCTGCTGCTGTCATGCGAGTGGCCAGGCGCTATCGTTGGCATATTTTGTTAAAATTCTCTCAATTTAGCGGAGATCAACGTCCTGATTTAGAATCGTTAAGATCCCTTTGTCCTTCGGATGTCAAAATGACCATTGATGTTGATCCCCTAAGTGTTAGTTAGACTGTCAATGTTATCTTGATTAATCCTAATAACAATGAATAAACTTCCAAAATCCTCTCCCCATTTTGCCGTTTGTATCAACAATACAGACTATCCTGCTTCTCTAGAACGACATAAAATTTATCAAGTGATACCAGACGAAAGCAGTGAAGCAGATGGAGACATACGAATTATCGATGAAAGTGGCGAAGATTATCTTTATCCTGCCAGTTACTTTGTCATGATAGAAGTACCTGATGTTTTGGAAGCTTCTTTGATAGCAGGTTAAATAGTTGATCAACTAGGGTTGCATAGGTGTGGGATGATAGCTAAATGTGTATAAGCTGAATGGCTAAAGAATGGGGTTTCCAACCTATTTTTTGGATGAACAGCAAAAATATCTGGTAAAGTTTTTTAAAGCTAATTTTAATCACGAGGAAACCGAATGTACATTGTCCAAATTGCTTCAGAATGCGCCCCCGTTATCAAAGCAGGTGGGTTAGGTGACGTGGTTTATGGCCTCAGCCGAGAATTGGAAACCAGAGGCCATACGGTTGAACTGATCCTACCCATGTATGATTGTATGCGTTATGACCATATTTGGGGACTCCATGATGCGTTTATGGATTTATATGTACCTTGGTATGATGGGTCGGTTCGTTGTTCGGTACATTGTGGATGGGTACATGGTCGTCTTTGTTTCTTTATCGATGACCATGCTGATGACAATTACTTTAATCGGGGTTGTTATTATGGCTGTGATGATGACCCAATGCGATTTGCTTTCTTTTCCAAAGCAGCGCTTGAGTTTTTAAACCAAAGTAATAAGCGCCCAGATGTACTTCATTGTCATGATTGGCAAACTGGATTAGTTCCTGTTTTATTATACGAAATTTATCAATATCATGGAATGCCCCATCAAAGGGTTTGTTACACTATTCATAACTTTAAGCATCAAGGATTAGGGGGAGTTGACCATCTATCGGCAACCGGATTACACCGACCTGATTATTACTTTAATTATGCAAGAATGCGAGATAATTTTAATCCCTTTGCTTTGAACTTTATGAAAGGGGGAATTATGTACTCTAATATGGTCACAACCGTTTCACCTCACCATGCTTGGGAAGCCCATCATACTGATGTTAGTTATGGTTTAGGTCATACAATTCATTTACACCAACATAAATTTAAAGGGATTTTAAACGGCGTTGATTATAATATTTGGAATCCTGAAGTTGATAATTATATCCCTGAGAATTATACAATTAAAACTTTTGAAGATAAAGCTAAAAACAAGAAAGCTTTACGGGAACGGTTAATGTTAGCCCACAATGATAAACCAATTGTGGCTTATATTGGGCGCTTAGATGACCAGAAAGGGGTCGATTTAGTACACCATGCCATTTACTATTCCCTTTATAATGGCGCACAATTTGTCCTTTTAGGCTCGGCAACTGACCCCAAAATTAATGATCATTTTTGGCATGAAAAAGGATTCTTAAATTATGATGCAGATTGCCATTTAGAGTTAGGTTTTAATGAGGAACTATCCCATTTAATTTATGCAGGGGCGGATATTATGGTGATTCCGAGTAAATTTGAACCTTGTGGTTTAACTCAATTAATTGGCATGAAATATGGTGCTGTTCCTGTGGTTCGTGGTGTCGGCGGATTAGTGAGTACGGTATTTGACTGGGATTATGAACAGGATAAACCACCTGAAGAACGGAATGGATTTGTCTTTTATCAAGATGATAATTATGCGTTAGAAACTGCTTTAGAGCGCTCGTTAAAAATCTGGTATAATAATCCGAAACTATTTAAACAATTAGGAAAGCAGGGTATGGAATATGACTATTCTTGGAATAACCCTGGTCAAGAATATATAGAGATTTATGACTTTATTCGTCATAAGTAAAACCTATTATTGGTAGTGGATTGACACGCTGAGGTAGGATGGGCTTTGCCCATCAAGTTATCTTAATTACCTCTATTAAGGTAGGATAGGGTGATAGGCTTTGCCCATCAAATTATCTTAATTACCTCTATTAAGGTAGGATGGGCTTTGCCCATCAAATTATCTTAATTACCTCTATTAAGGTAGTATGGGCTTTGCCCATTAAATTATCTTAATTACCTCTATCAAGGTAGGATAGGCTTTGCCCATCAAATTATCTTAATTACCTCTATTAAGGTAGGATAGGCTTTGCCCATTAAATTATCATCCTTACATTGTGTCAGTCCAGTAGAATGAAGTTCGTAGTAAGCCCTTGAGGGCTAAAGCCCCCACTACGAACTTAAAACTTCATATAATAAAATTAAATTATTTTTCCCTATCTACA
>JBFRWQ010000528.1:0-6145 GCA_051439665.1 Microcystaceae cyanobacterium
AATTCGATCACGAGACGATAATCAGGTTCAGGACAATTAATCTGATTGATCGTATGATCTAAATAGGATAATTGAGGATGGTGGGTTAGTTGTAAGCGAGATCGTAGGAGTTTCCATCCCTTTTCTAGAAGATTAGGGTCAAAAGAAAAGTGGAATTGAGGGTTTCCTTGTTGATCTTGCCCTAAAACCATTAATAAGCCAAATTTTGCGGTAAAAGCTAAACAAAAAGGTTCTTGACTGATGGGATCTTGTGGAAAAAGTGGTAATTCAGTTATTTCTTGAGAGGAATCGGATGAAGTGTCGGCTGAGGGCAGTTGAAAGGGGGATAATAAACAATTTTTTAAGGCTTCTGGGGTAAAAATGCCAGTTTTAATCTGTTTAACCAGTTGGGGATGACTAAGAAGGCCAGTGGGTCCTGATAAGATGAGGGCTTCTTGATCCTTGTTAATAGATAATAATAATGTCTCCAAAGCAGCGATCGCACCAAACCATTGACTTTGCGCCTTGAGTGTGGCGGTAGCAGGGTCATCTGAAGAAGATACAGGAAGATAAGAGGAATCGATCAGCGCCTCTGGATCATTGGCGTTAAATAAATCGCTTAAATTCTGTAATAGTCGATCTTGCTGAGTCATTACGATAGAAGGTTATAATCGTATCTATACTATTGCCTTAATCCTAACGGAAGAGAATTTCTGGATATAGACTGGTGAACCGAACCTGATATTTCGTGATATCCGCTATGCTAAGGAATCAGAAATCATGAATTATCTTACAATCGGACTTAAGAGCGCTTTGTTCTTGAACAGTATGTTCTTAGGCACTTCCACCAAAAGTTTAGCGGTTTATTTTGATCTTGTCCCTTTAATTATTATTAAAGAATATTTCCTTTTCCCCAATCTCGTTATCCTCAACTAAAACTCTTTCAACATAAAAAAGGATTGGGCTTGAAAGCCTAGTCCTTGATATAAAGATAGGGCGGGTTGATTATTGCCAAACACTTGTAGGCCAATTTGGCGATCGCCTCGATTCCTTGCCCATGTTTGCGCCTTCTCTAGTAGGGCGGTAGCGATCCCTTGACGACGATAGGCGGGTTTAACGTATAAGAGAAAAATATGGGTATATCGATCGCCAGTTACCTGATCAGTGGCGTTTCCCATCCATAGTCCTGCAATGGGTAGGGTTTCTGGGGAAGAGTCCTGTAGTCTCACCCACCAAAGGGGAGTCTTAGCTGAGTAATAGCGCTCAAGAGTCTGGCTTAAATGGGAAAAATCTGATTGTTGGGGAAAGAGTTCCTGATAGGCTAAATTGAGCAGGTTAAGGAGTAAGGCTTTGTCATTAGATGATCCTCTCCGTATGCAATAGGTATCAGGAAGCATTGACACAAATTTCAATCTAAATTAAGGTAACTGATGGTTTCTGTTGATTCAATGGGGGCGGGTGCGGCTAAGTCTGACGGCAGAAAAATCCGCACGCTGACAACCACAAAGGCCAGTAAAAATAGTAAAACAGCAAATAAAGGGGCAACATATTGACGGATAAAAGCCATAGATTTTGTTAAAGCTCAATCATTTTAACCAACGCTTTCTTAAGATAGCATTTTAATAGCTCAGTTTTAAAGCATTCACTGGCACTTCATCCCAGGATTCTACGGTTCGTAGTTGGGCTGTCCATCCTTCTGCTTTTTGCGCTTCACTGAGGTCATTTAACCATCTAGCGTAGCATTCTTGGGCTGCTTGTTCATTTTCTGTGGCAATGCAAGAATAAACTAACCCACAACCATCAATCTGCTCGTTTACCCAAATTTTCATAATAGATCAAATATTGACTTAAACTCCATCGTACAAGAATTTTAACCCCTTTTACGGGTCACTGGCCACTGTTCACTGAAATGACAGTTTGCCATCCTTTATTCATCTGAGGGACAACCCATTGACATATCAATCTGTCATCTTAATAATGTGGTTGCCATTAAATGAGAGAAGAATCATTTCCTTGTAACAATGGCTGTCAGGTTAATTTGGTATCGCTTGTCGTGCTGTCATAGTCTGGTTAAGTGGTTGAATTATTGCGCTTTATAACAATCTTGTTAACTGTATGGCTCGAATTGGGTACTCTAAACTTAACTTTAACTTAATCTATCACGGGAAAACAATTATGAAAACGTACTTAGCTAATTTCGTTAAACAACACATCTCACAAGAAATTCCCTCCTCTTTAGCTTATTGTGAATTTGATTGCCGTCGTCTAAATTGTGAAGACTGCCCCTTTAATAAAGAAAATGGACTGTCAAAGCGATCGCAACATTAGGGATATCCCATCCCTTGATCAATAATTGGGTTGGTAGAATAGGATTAAGAGTACTATCCACCCGATAATTATGCCACGATTTTTGATCACTTGGTTAATTACTGCCGTTTCCCTCATTGTTACGGCCTTTTTCATTCCTGGAATTACGGTATCGAGTTTTACCATTGCTGCGATCGCAGCTGTTGCGTTAGGCTTGGTTAATGCGATTGTACGGCCAATCCTTATTTTATTCACCCTTCCTTTAACTATCTTAACGTTAGGACTTTTTCTGTTAGTCGTTAATGCTATCTCTTTTAGTTTAGCTGCTTATTTCATTGAGGGATTTTCTGTGAATAGCTTTTTTGATGCTATTCTTGGTTCAATTATTCTCTCGATTGTTTCTAGCTTTTTGAGCAATACTTTTAACTCACAAGAAAGCTAATACAATTTATGACTTCTACCTATCGGCCTCCCCAAAAAACACCCCCTCTATCTCCTCGTTTAACGTTACCAACCATGTCTGATTTACCTAGTGAGGCCATAGGAGAGACGGGAGTGCCAGATGAATTTCATACCCTACAAGCAGAGTTGCTTAGAGTTACCTTTAAACCCACCAGTTGGCATCCTGACAACATTTTTTGTGCCACGGATCTTAATTTATACTACGATATAGACCATCCTCAGTGGTACAAGCGACCTGATTGGTTTGGGGTAGTATGAGTCCCCCGTCTATATGACGGAAAAGACTTAAGATTAAGTTATGTCGTCTGGCAAGAGCAAATGAACCCTTTAGTTACAGTAAATTTACAGGAATTAGACATTGAATTAGATGATTTTTTTGACAAAGAAGCTCTAGTTTAATACTCTCTTAAATGTTCTATCAGTTAACTTTCAAGCCCTATCAACGAGAATTCATTCGTCCCGTCAAAACCTATCACGGGGACTGGAAAATAAGAGAAGGAATTATTATTCATTTAACAGATGAAAAAGGAAAAGAAGGATGGGGAGAAATTGCTCCTATTCCTTGGTTTGGCTCAGAAAGCCTAATCGATGCACTGAATTTTTGTCATAGTTTACCCACTCTTATTACTCAAAAACAAATTCTATCTATTCCTGAGCATTTACCTGCTTGTCAATTTGGCTTTGAGTCTGCTTTAAATTTTGCCCATTTATCAGAAATCAACAATACCTATTGTTATTTATTACCAACAGGAAAAGAGGCTTTACAACAATGGCAAAATATTTATGATGAGAAAATAAACAGCGATAAAATAGTTACCTTTAAGTGGAAAATTGCCCTAGACTCACCTCAAATTGAATTAAATCTTTGGCAACAATTAATGAATGAATTGCCCTCATCCGTTAAATTGCGTCTTGATGCCAATGGAGGACTATCCTTAGATGGTGCTAAACTGTGGTTAACTGCGCTAGATAGGGATAAGAGAGTAGAATTTTTAGAACAACCCTTACCTAAGTCAGAATTTCAGTCAATGCTGTCCTTGAGTCGAAAATATCAGACACCGATTGCTCTAGATGAGTCCGTCTCTAGTTTAGCTCAACTTGAACAATGTCATCAGGAAGGATGGCAGGGAATTTATGTCATAAAAGCACCTATCATGGGTTATCCTAGTAAATTAATCAATATTTTGCGAAATTATGCTCTTGATTGTGTATTTTCTTCTGTCTTTGAAACAGAGATTGGCCGTAATGCAGCACTGAATATAGTAAACGCTGTGGGAGCGCCAAAAAGAGCATTAGGATTTGGTGTTAACAACTATTTTATTTCTTCTTAAACCTTTCATAAGGATTAAATTTAATAATGTGCTATAAAATAAAAGAATAATCAGCCCTCTAAGAAAGCAATCTAATCAAAGCTTACTAATGAAAATTGATCGGATTCATTTTTATGTTGAAGATATAGCAACTGTCCGAAATTGGTTTCAAAACCAAATGGGATTACTATCTTTGAGGCAGTGGGTAAAGAAGAATACCATCACTGAATTGATGGGAATAAACGAAGTCTTCTTTTTAATTTCTGCACCTTTAAATAACGCAAGTCCTGTTGCAGACTATTTGAAAAAATATCCATCAGGCGTAGCAGATGTAGGATTAAAAGTCAATAATATTAAGGGATTGTTAACTCATCTGAGCGCTCTTAATATTAAGGTTCTAGAAGTTGAGTTATCTTCTCAAAAAGAGATTAAAAGAGTTAAGATACAAGGATGGGGATCATTAACTCATACCATTACTCAACAAGAAGATTTAAGAAGATTACCCAATAATCCTAATCAGCCTGATTTTGATATTAACAGAATTGATCATGTCGTTTTAAATATTGAAAGTAAGGATTTTGAAGCAGCTATTTCATGGTATCAAACCCTATTTAACTGGCGAATTCAACAAAAGTTCGAGATTCAAACCAACCATTCTAGTTTATCTAGTGTAGCTTTAATTGATGCTCAACAAAATATACAATTTAATATTAATAAACCGACTTCCTCTAATTCACAAATTCAAGAATTCTTAGAAATTAACCAAGGTGCAGGAATACAACATATTGCCCTTCACAGTAATAATATCTTTAAGACAGTGGGAGAAATGAGAGAAAAAGGGGTTCAATTTTTACCCATTCCCCATACTTATTATCGTCAATTATCCCAGCGCTATAGTAATGGAAACATTCCATCTTTGACAGACAAGGAGTGGCGAGCGCTAGAAGCGCTAGAAATTCTCTTAGACTGGCCAGAAAATCAGAGACATTCGATGTTAATGCAGGTGTTTAGTCAGCCTATCTTTGAAAAACCTACTTTCTTTTTTGAGATTATCGAGCGAAGAAAACAAGTTCAAGGGTTTGGTGAGAATAATTTTCAAGCTTTATTTGAAGCAGTAGAAAGGGAGCAATTTATTCGTCATAGTTTTTAATGGTGTTTATGAGTGGGTTTATATTATATTCTTCAATGTTAACAAGAGAAGTTAAATCAATTGAACTAACATATAGTCAAAAGATTAAGCTTCAAGTTATCTTTAGATAACGGACTATATTAGCCCTGTCAATTTATTGCAGGGTGGTTGGCATAAATTGAGGACATAATCTTATCTTCTGCACTAAGCTCTTGTGCTTACCTCAACACCGGTCTTGAAATCAATTTCAAGGCTAACAAGGGACGTTAAATCAATTGAACTAACATATAGTCAAGAGATTAAGCTCGCTTATAAAATGTAACATATCTATTTAATACCAATATTGAGCTTAAGTGAGATAAATATCCCTACGATGTCCGATATTAAGAATAGTTATTTGTCTATCTTTGTCGTTTATAGTATAGACAATCCGATAAACCCCTATCCGAATGCGCCACCCCTCTCTCCCTCTTAACTTTAAACAACTATTGGGGCGTGGATTTTCGGCTAATTCACGAATAGCATCCCGAACCTTTGGATAATCCTCATTCGTAATACTTTCCAAGGCTTTTGAAGCCCGTTTTTTAATCTTAATATCGTAACTCATTTTCGCTTACTTTCAATTTCAGAAATTGCTACTTCAAAAGGAATCTCCTCATCATCAGATAAAATAGCGTTATCATAGGCTTTAATGGCCTCTAGTTCGTCTAATTCTTCTAACAACTGTTGATATTCCTCTATATCTAACAGAATACCGATACGATTGCCCTGTTTATCCGTAACGTACTTTTCCTCTAACTGCATTGAAGAAGACCCGATTTGATAAATTTACTTGACAATTATAACAATTAATTAATTTAAAGTTAACGAGCAAACTGTTGGAGTATATAACTATAAAATTCTTGATGGTTAACCCGATCAAGCGCTTGTATCGTGCGGCCTTGGGGAACAATTTTAG
>JBFRWQ010000529.1:0-11951 GCA_051439665.1 Microcystaceae cyanobacterium
AAGCGATTGATCGCTTCTGAGACAATCACTAATCTGTCTTTTTGTTTTTTTACTCCCAAAATGTCCGAAATTTGTACTTAGAAAAAGTGAAATTGCTTGATGAACAATATTTCAAAGAGACTAAATAAAAAGGGAACTTAACAGTTCCCCCGATCGTAATCATTAATTTTGTTAAAAACTTAAACAGTGGCTAATTCTCGTTCAACTGGCCGTTGACTATTGCGAATTCCTTCAATTGCATCTGCATAACTCGGTGCTTTAAATACAGCCGAACCTGCCACAATTGCATTAGCCCCTGCTTCTAGGACTTGCCATGTATTATTAGTTTTTAAGCCTCCATCTACCTCAATCCAAGGATCTAAGCCCTTTTCATCGCACATTTGACGGAGTTTACGAACTTTGGGTACAATTTCAGGAATGAAGCTTTGACCCCCAAAGCCAGGGTTAACGCTCATTAATAAGACTAAATCACAAACTTCTAACACATATTCAATTAAATCAAGGGGAGTAGAAGGATTTAAAACAACCCCAGACTTTTTACCCAATTCCCGAATTTGACAAAGAGTGCGGTGTAAATGAGGGGATGCGTTATGTTCTGCATGAACAGAAATCAGATCAGCCCCAGCTTTAGCAAAATCAGCCACATACTTTTCGGGTTCGACAATCATTAAATGAACATCGAGGGGTTTTTTGGTGTAAGGACGAATTGCATCAACAATTAACGGTCCAATTGTAATATTAGGAACGAAACGACCATCCATCACATCAACATGAATCCAATCGGCTCCTGCTTGATCAACAGCTTTAATTTCTTCCCCTAAACGGCTAAAGTCAGCCGAGAGAATTGATGGCGCAATCACGGTGGGTTTGGCAGACATAGGCTTGTGTTCTCTTCTGGATTAGAGTTTGAGTAACAATCTTAACAGAATATTATGGGACAAACCTATCTATCTGTCTATCGTTTAACTTTGGTAAAAGGAGAGTCGGTTGCATGTTCAGGAAACAGATGGCAAAGGAAGAAGTCAATGGTACTCACTTGGATCCATCCTTTAAAGACTGCGATCGCTCCAAAGCGCTGCCATAACCCATTATTTTGCTGTTCTTCTAAAATTTCTGCAATTTGTTCTGAGGAGAGTAACCCTGCTTCTAATAAATAATCACCCAAATGCTTTTTCGGGATAACTGAGGCTTCTTGTAGAATCTTTGGCCACTGTTCTACAAAAAAGTCTGCTGTTTGCTGTTTAATTCGTCCTTGTGTTGCTAAAATCTCTCCTAGTCGTTGTTTGGGATAGATTGATTGTTCTAAAAGGGCAACTCGAAGCTGCTCAGGGGAAATTAGATGGGCTTCTGTGAGAAGTTCCCCTAATTTAAGAGAATTAACTTGCTTCGGCACAATCAGCTTGGAGGATGGTGTCAGGTTAGAGGATGGCATGGTCTAAAGCAGGGATAAACAACACCTCAATTCAGAGGCTTATATAATCATTGTTCCCAATCTGACCCTAATATTTAGATCTGTTTTTTGATTTTGTCGCTTTTTTGGCAGACATAACTAAAACTTATAAATTCTATAAGAAAAAAATTGTCAAGATAACTTTACAAAACTTATAGAATCCGTTACATTTATTTACATGGGCAAGAAACAACTGATTTAAAGGACTTGACCAACTATCTTTCTCGACATTGAGTTCTCCTATTTGACAGCCTTGGAAATGACCAAGGTTTTTTTCATGGCATCGTTTTCTTCCGTTACTCAGGTTAAGATAGATCAAATGAAAAGCAAATTAACTAGATTCCACTGATACTATGCCCAGAACGCAACGAAACGATAATTTCATAGATAAGTCCTTTACCGTCATGGCAGACATTATCTTAAAAGTTCTGCCCACCAACCAAAAAGCTAAAGAAGCTTTTGTCTATTACCGAGATGGGATGTCTGCTCAAGCAGATGGCGAATATGCAGAAGCCCTAGACAACTACTACGAAGCGCTTAAACTAGAAGACGATCCCAACGATCGCAGCTATATCTTATACAACATAGGGTTAATTCATGCCAGTAATGGAGAGACAGACAAAGCGCTTAACTATTACGAAGAAGCATTAGACCTAAATCCCAGAATGCCCTCTGCTTTGAATAATATTGCCGTTATCTACCATTACAGAGGAGAAAAAACTAAAGCCGAGGGAAATGAAAATGAAGCAGAATCTTTATACGACAAAGCAGCAGAATATTGGCGACAAGCCATCCGTCTTGCTCCTAATAACTACATTGAAGCCCAAAATTGGTTAAAAACAACAGGGCGCTCTGAAATGGATGTCTTTTTCTAAATCCCGTTAACCATAACCCATCTAAAACAAACATGACTACTTTAGATCGAGATAGCGTACACAAAATCGCTCACCTTGCTCGCTTAGACATTACTGAGGCTGAAGAACAGCAATTTACGAATCAATTAAGCAGTATTTTGCAATACTTCGATCAATTAAGCGAATTAGACACAACAGATGTTCCCCCAACCACTAGAGCAATTGAATTAAGTAATATTACTCGAACCGATCAAACAACCGTGTATGGAGACAGAGAAGCCTTATTAAAAGAAGCACCCGAACCCGATGGGGACTATTTCCGAGTTCCCCAGATTTTTGCGGGTGATGAAGAATAGGTCTTGAAGTGCGGGGAGATGAGAAGATGGTTTTCCCAAGAAGATCCCTATAAAATAATAGAGTAAGCGGATACCTTTCTCATCCCTCTGAAACATTAATGCCCGCTAAAGACCTTTGCTACAACACCGTAAAGACTGCCTTAATCAAGGACGAACAGCAAAATAATTAAGCAATAGCAAACTCGGTAAACTTGCGAGTTTCAGGATCATGAAAGGCTAAGACAATATCTTCTTTAGGAATACCTTCTCTTAATAAGTCAGTGGCGATTCCTTCTTCTGTCCAATCTTCTTCTATATAGATTTTGCCATTTTTAAGACGAACATGAACAGAAATTCCTCTAACTCTTTCTTGAGGAGTCCAACCAACTTGAAACCATAGGTATTGATCTCTTTTTTCATCAAAAGCTAACAACATTTCTACATTTTCAGGTGAGGCTTGAGAAAATGACTGATGATATTTAGTTAAAATTTTCTCAATTAATGAACGGTAATGATTTAGTTTATCCATTGGGTGATTACTTCTTGGTCTGTATCAACAATAATCAGCTTAAGCTGGTTTGCATCAATAATAATTTGGGTAGTTTCATCGAAGTTTGAACGATAAACTCGTTGACTTAAAGCTAAATAAATTTGATGATCAGGAGCAGTCTTTTCAAGAAAGTTACGATAAATAATGTACTGCCCAACTGCCCGTTCTAAGTCGTAAATGAATGATCGATTAATAAAGCTTTTAACTTCTACGACAATTCTTTGAGTTCCCCTTTGTGCTGACAATGTTGTTTCAGCTTGGAGATCAGCAATCAATCTCAATTTTCCGTAGATTATGTAGTAGGGATCAGCCGTAATTGTCCAACCATCCTTAATTAAAGCATCTTTAACGGCATCATGGTAAATATCTTTGGCGGGCATTGTCCTCTAAATTGTTTTAAGTTTAATTATACTGAGTTTTTATTGTGTAGATAGCTTAATAAGTTTTTCTGTGATCTGCAATCAATAATCTGATAACCTAAAATCAGTAGAAGCGATTGATCGCACTATATTTTAACAATTATGGCAAATCTTACCGCCAGCTATGGTTCATGGCAATCTCCCATTACATCTGATCTTATCGTGGCACAAACCGTCGGACTGAGTAGTCCTACGTTCGATGGAGATGATATATACTGGTTAGAAGGTCGTCCTCAAGAAAAAGGAAGAACGGTTCTTGTTAAACGTACACCCGATGGCAAAACCGTTGACATTACCCCTCAACCTTTTAATGTGCGAACTCGTGTCCATGAATACGGTGGCGGTTCATTCCTGATTGATCAAGGAACGGTTTATTTCGTTAATTTTGCCGATCAACGGCTATATAAACAAGAATTTCCCCAAGAACCCCAACCCATCACCCCAGAAAATGCTGATCGTTACGCTGACTTTATCTTGGATCAAAAATATAATCGTTTAATTGCAGTTTGTGAAGACCATAGTAAACCTGATACAGAACCAGAAAATAAAATTGTTAGTATTGATATTCACTCAGGAGAGATTAAGATCCTGGTTAGTGGTAATGATTTTTATAGTTCTCCTCGATTAAGTCCCGATGGGTTAGTTTTAGCATGGATAACTTGGAATCATCCTAATATGCCCTGGGATGAAACTCAATTGTGTCTTGCACCACTTAACTCTGATGGAATGTTAGGCCAAACCACAGTCGTGGCCGGTGGGCAAGATGAATCCATTGCTGAGATAAAATGGTCACCAGATGGAATCCTGACCTTTTCTAGCGATCGCAGTAATTGGTGGAATCTATATCAAGTTAAACAAAATATTGAACCCTTATTTCCCTATAGTGGAGAATTTGCCTATCCTCACTGGATTTTTGGCCTCTCTACCTTTACTTTTTCCTCTCCCTCTCAAATTATCTCTACCTATACTCAAAATGGTCGTTGGTATCTGGGTCGTTTATCCCTGACCAATAAAGAATTAGTTCCTATCTCTCTACCCTATACTAATCTTTCTTCGGTAAAAGTTAAGGATAATCAGTTAATTTTTCTAGGAAGTTCTCCCACTGAAGCTTCTGCGATCGTTTTACTCGATTTAGCAAGCAATGAAACAAAAATACTGAAACGCTCTAGTGAATTGAATATTGATCAAGGTTACTTATCTATCCCAGAAGCCATTGAATTTCCCACCGAAAACGGCTTAACCGCTTATGGTTGGTACTATCCACCCCAGAATAAAGACTATACTGCCCCACAGGGCGAACTCCCTCCCTTATTGGTGAAAAGTCACGGGGGACCCACTGCTTCTGCGTCTTCAAGTTTTAGCCTTCGAGTGCAATATTGGACCAGTCGAGGCTTTGGCTATTTAGATGTTAATTATGGTGGAAGTACTGGATTTGGTCGGAAATATCGCCAGAGATTGACCCAAAATTGGGGAGTGGTTGATGTTGCTGACTGTATCAATGGGGCCAAATATCTGGTTCAACAGGGAAAAGCAGATAGTAACCAATTAGCCATTTCTGGGGGAAGTGCAGGGGGATATACCACCTTAGCAGCTTTAACCTTTTATGATACCTTCAAAGCAGGAGCAAGTTACTACGGAGTTAGTGATTTAGAAGCGTTAGCCACCGATACCCATAAATTTGAAGCCAGATATCTTGATGGGTTAATTGGTAAGTATCCCGAAGATAAAGAAACTTATCAGAAGCGCTCGCCGATTTATTATACTGATCAATTATCTTGTCCCATTATTTTCTTCCAAGGACTTGAAGATAAGGTTGTTCCCCCCAACCAAGCAGAGAAAATGGTAGAAGCAATGAAAGAAAAGGGAATTCCTGTTGCTTATGTTCCTTATGAGGGAGAACAACATGGTTTTCGTCAAGCAGAAAATATTAAACGATCATTGGATGGGGAATTTTATTTTTATTCTCAAATATTTGGTTTTACACCTGCGGATACTATTGAACCTGTTGAGATTTATCGGTAAACTTGTAGGATGATCTAGAAATTTTTTACAGGCAAGATGCCTGTGCTACTTTAAGTTGGTTACAGGCAAAATTCATTTGCTACTGTTTTAATTTAGGAGGCTATCAAAATATGGTTCAAATACAACAAAAACTTTACACTTTTGAAGAATATCTTACCTATAAGGATGGGACAGATAATAAATATGAATTAGTTAATGGGGAGTTAAAATTAATGCCAACAGCTAGTGGTTTTCATGCTTTAATCTTAATTTTTATCTATGATATTTTAAAAGAGAAAATCAATAAACTTCAACAACAATGGAAAGTAATGCCAGGAAATGTAGGAGTAAGAACAGCTAAAAATAAATCAAGAATTCCCGATTTAGTGATTTTATCAGGCGAACAATGTGAAGAACTTAGAGATATGACAACGGCTGTTTTAGAAACCCCTCCTCTATTAGCCATAGAAATTGTTAGTCCGAGTAATCCAGAAGATGATTATCGTTATAAACGCTCAGAATATGCAGTCAGAGAAATTCCTGAATATTGGATTATTGATCCTCAAGAAAAGAAAGTCTCTGTCTTATTATTAGTATCAGGGTTTTATGAAGTCAGCGAATATCAAGATCAGCAACAAATTAAATCGGATCTTTTTCCTGACTTGAAATTAACCGTTAATCAGATTTTTGAAGTTTAGAGCGCTTTCTGACTTGTAGTTTGCTTTGAGGAACCAAACCCAACATTTCTACAAATCCTAATGTAATCTTAGTTAAGATAAAAAGGGCTAAAGCCCAACAATGATACCTAATTCCCATTGGAATAGTAGAAAAAAAAAGAATTTATCATTTATATGACTTTATCCACTTACCAAACCCAGTCCTATGATACGAGCATAGAAACTGAATCAATGCAGTTCAAACTATGGCGTAAACTTAGTCTATCACAGAAATCTCAATTAGTCGCAAACTGGACAAAGGGCTGTTATAATCTGAGTTTACAAGGCATTTATGCTCGTTATCCTGATGCTGATTCACAACAAATTAAGGCTAAATTTGCTAATTTAACCTTAGAAAATAATTTATTAAAATTAATTCAACCAAATAAAAAACCGATCATGTTAACTGATCCCATTTCTTTAGCGCTAATCATTGCTAATCTTTTAGAAAAACTAGAGATTTCCTATTTAGTTGGTGGTTCTCTCGCTAGTACCTTATTCGGTGAACCGAGAAGTACCCAAGATATTGATTTTATTGTTGATTTAGAAATAGAAAAAATCAATTTATTTATAGATACTTTTACGCCTCAGTTTTATTTAAGTGAGTCAGCCATACAAGAAGCCATTAACTCTCAAAGTTCGTTTAATTTAATTGATCCAGATTCATTAGGAAAAATTGATATTTTTATCTTAAAACAGCGTCCCCTTAATCAATCAGAATTTCAGCGCCGACAAAAGCTAGTTGTACAAGAAAATCCTGCGAGAACTTTATACTTATCTACACCAGAAGATGCAATTTTGCAAAAGATTATTTGGTATAAAATGACAAATCAATCTGATAAACAATGGCGAGATATTTTAGGAATTATGAAATTGCAAGGCACAAAATTAGATAGAATTTATCTAGACAAATGGGCAACAGAATTAAACCTCCTTCCTGAATTAAATCTTGCTTTCGCTCAATCTGGCTTAACATAATATTAAGATAAAATTAAACTACGATCCCAAAGCAAGCGCTTAATCTCCTTAGACAAAACAACGTAAAAATACTTAGAAAAGGGGACAAAATTAGGATTAATCTATTAGATTTTATCTATCCAAAGATTCAAATTAATTGATTTATTTCTATATACACTTGAGATTGATGAAGATCACAGCGAAGTTTTCGTTAAAGTAGTTAAATAAAGGAATAACTCGTTACCTTCGCTACTTTTTTTATTGCCATCATGTTATCCGTAATTAATCCTAGTCTAGTGAGTCTCACCCAAATTCCTAATCAAGATTTTGAGTCTTCCTGTCATACTGTACTAACCTATTTGCATCAGCGAGTAGGCTTTCGTCTCTGGATGATGACTCGCAGAGAACACACTGACTGGATTGTATTACAGGCTAATGATCACGGCTATGGTATAGAAGAGGGTATGGTCTTTCCTTGGACTGATTCTTTATGTTCTCGGATGGTGACGGGGCTAGGACCTAGAATTGCCCCTAAAGTTAAGGAAATTCCCTCTTATGCGACGGCTCGGCTCAATCAAGATCTTGAGATTGGGGCTTATATTGGCGTTCCTATTGTCAAAGAGGACGGTTTATTGTTTGGGACATTGTGTGCGATCGACCCTCAACCCCAAGATGAGCATATTTACGATGAACTTCCCCTAATAGAGCTATTAGCTGGCTTACTCGGTACAATATTATCCTATGACCTGAAAACCCTCAAACAAGCCAGACTTTTAGAACGGAGTCAACGAGAAGCGTCAAGAGACGAATTGACAGGATTATTAAATCGACGGGGTTGGGAACAAGGTTTGGTCGCTGAAGAAGCTTGTGCTAAACGTTATGGTAATCCTAGCTGTGTATTTATCATCGATCTCGATGAACTTAAACAAGTGAACGATACACAGGGACACGCACAAGGAGATATATTGATCCGAAAAGCATCACAATCTCTGAAAAGAGCCGTCAGAAAAAGCGATATTGTGGCTCGTATTGGTGGAGATGAATTTGCTATCCTTGCCCTCGAATGTGATGATATAGGGTCTAAAGTATTGATGAAAAATATCACTGACACATTAGCCTCAGATGAAGTGAAAGCTTCTGTGGGAAAAGCCATGAGAAGTCCGGTGCATGGCTTAAAAGAAGCGATGTTAAGGGCAGATAAAGCGATGTATCATCAAAAAATGAGTCGTAAATCGTCTTATACCCCGCAATTTTAGGGACAGAGTTCAGTTGTCCATTGATCAGGTGATTCACCCCGATAACAAGTAAATTGACGACCGACTTCCACTAATTGCCACTTTCCTTGGCTTTGATCAAATTCAAAGTTAAGACGGTAACGCATCCCTTTGACAGAATCATCGGGTAAATTGATCTGGGTTAACAGTAATGTTCGTTTAAAACCTTCGGATTCAAGAACCGTGATTTCCTCGCTAAATTGCCCCTCAATTGGTTCTTTCATGCCGAATAAGGCGAGTGCGATCGCATTGGGATCATCTCCTGTCAATTCACCTTGTACCTCTTCTAATGCAAGAGGCTGATAGGCTGTCTTTTCCGTCGATGGGGTACATCCGATCATTGCTAGGGAGAAACTTAAAATAATGGTGAAAAGGGGTAGGTAAAATTTTGGCAACATGATAATTAAAAGATTCTACTTAACCTACGATGATATCCTAATGGGACTTAAAATCTTACCTAGCTTTGCATGGGTTAAAGACGGAATCTTAAGAATGTCTTTCATTGTGACCAGATTGCTAGAGAACGATTTATATAATGAGATGCAGTCTCTAGACTTTTAACACATTTACTGCATTCCAAGTTGCAGTATTCTTGCAGTTTGACGCTTTGCCTAGAAACTGTCCTGAAAAACTTGGTAATAATACTCAATCATTTAACGATTCTGAGAATTTGTAATGACAATTGAAAATTTTCCTTGGTTAACCACCATTATTCTCTTTCCCATTGCAGCAGCCCTCCTCATTCCCCTATTTCCTGATGAAGGGGATAAGGAAGTACAGGTCAAAACTGCCCAGCGTATTCGTTGGTATGCCCTTACTATTGGTCTCATTGACTTTGCCATTATCGTATATGCTTTTTACTCAGGCTACGATTTAAGTAATCCTGACTTGCAATTAGTCGAAAGTTATACTTGGTTGCCTGATATTGGCTTAAAATGGTCAGTTGGTGCAGATGGTTTATCAATGCCCCTCATTTTGCTAACTGGGTTTATCACTACCTTGGCCATCATGGCAGCCTGGCCAGTGACATTTAAACCCAAATTATTCTACTTCCTCATGTTAGCCATGTATGGCGGGCAAATTGCGGTCTTTGCCGTTCAGGATATGCTGCTATTTTTCTTAGTGTGGGAATTAGAATTAGTCCCTGTCTATCTCATTCTCTCCATTTGGGGTGGAAAGCGCCGTCTTTATGCTGCCACCAAGTTTATTCTCTACACCGCAGGGGGATCTTTATTTATCCTTGTGGCTGCCCTTACTATGGCCTTTTATGGAGATGTTAACACCTTTGACATGGCAACGATCGCAGCCAAAGACTACCCCTTTAAGTTGCAATTATTCCTTTATGCGGGCTTATTAATTGCCTACGGTGTCAAATTGCCGATTTTTCCCCTTCATACTTGGCTACCCGATGCCCACGGTGAAGCCACAGCCCCTGCCCACATGTTACTCGCAGGAATTCTCTTAAAAATGGGGGGCTATGCTCTGTTAAGAATGAATGCAGGGATGTTACCTGATGCTCATGCGGTGTTTGCCCCTGTTTTAGTCATTTTAGGGGTAGTTAACATTATCTATGCTGCCTTAACCTCTTTTGCCCAACGCAACCTAAAACGGAAAATTGCCTATTCCTCGATTTCCCACATGGGTTTTGTTTTAATCGGAATTGCTTCATTTACTTCCTTGGGAACAAGTGGCGCAATGTTACAGATGATTTCCCACGGTTTAATTGGGGCGAGTTTATTTTTCATGGTAGGTTGTACCTATGACCGCACCCATACCCTAATGTTAGATGAAATGGGTGGGGTGGGCAAAAAAATGAAGAAAGTGTTCGCCATGTGGACAACTTGCTCCCTTGCTTCCTTGGCCTTACCTGGAATGAGTGGTTTTGTCGCAGAATTGATGGTCTTTGTTGGTTTTGCCACCAGTGATGCCTATAGTTCTACCTTTAAGGTGATTATTGTCTTTTTAGCAGCTATTGGTGTCATTTTAACCCCCATTTATCTCCTGTCTATGTTACGGGAAATGTTATATGGACCCGAAAACGAAGAATTAGTTTCCCATACCAAGCTAATTGATGCAGAACCTCGTGAGGTGTTTATTATCGCATGTCTCTTAGTGCCTATCATTGGTATTGGCTTATATCCCAAGATTGTCACCCAAATCTATGATGCAAGTACCAATAAATTGACAGCGCTACTACGTCAGTCTGTCCCCACCTTAGTAGAAGAAACCGCATCCACTCCCCCGTGGCAGAAAATAGCAGTTAACGCACCTAGTTTGAAGTAAAACTTGTAGGGTGGGCTTTGCCCACCTTAATTTAGATAGGTTTATTATTAAGGTATAATAATGTACATCTTTCTATTGATTAGAAGAGGTGTTTTGTGGAAGGCCATCAATTTATTAAATCACTAAAACTCCAAAATATTCTTTCCTATGGTGAGTCAGGAGAAATCATCGACCTAGAACCTCTCAATGTCATTATTGGGATAAATGGAGCAGGAAAATCTAATTTAATTCAAATATTAGGATTATTCAATCAACTTTCTCAAGATTTAGCCCAACTCATTCGTGAAGGAGGGTGTCTTAAGGAATTGCTTTGGAAAGGAAAACAAAAAACACACATTGCACAAATTGAAGCAGTGATCAATTATCCTCAAAGCTGGATACCTTTACGATATCGTCTAAATTTTACAACAGTTGCCCAACGTTTAGAATTAATTGATGAAGCTATTGAAAATGAACATCCAAATAATGAACATGAACAAGATGTTTTCTTTTTTTATCGCTATCAAGAAGGTTATCCTGTACTAAATACAAGAATACAAGACAATCAAACCAGTCGCCGTCAATTGAGACGAGAAGATTTAAAACCTGATCAATCTGTTTTATCGCAACGAAAAGATCCCGATTTGTATCCCGAATTAACATATTTAAGTAATGAATTCCATAAGATACGACTCTATCGAGAGTGGAATTTAGGAGACAATACTTCTTCTAGAAGACCACAACAAGTGGATTTACCCACAGATTTTTTACTGGAAGATTGTAGCAATTTAGGTTTAGTTCTCAATAGGCTACAGAATTTGATTGGAACAGCAAAAATTATTGAAAAATTGCAACAGTTTTATGAACCACTAGAAGAGATTACAACTACATTTGAAGGAGGAACAGTTCAAATTTTTTTGCGTGAAAAAGGATTAAATCAACCCATTCCAGCAACTCGTATTTCTGATGGAACATTACGTTATCTATGCTTATTGGTAATTCTCTTACACCCTACTCCACCTCCCCTTATTTGTATTGAAGAACCCGAATTAGGATTGCACCCAGATATTTTACCCACCATTGCTGAACTATTAATTGAAGCTTCTCAAAAAACCCAATTAATTGTTACTACT
>JBFRWQ010000530.1:0-6900 GCA_051439665.1 Microcystaceae cyanobacterium
TTAAATTACATTCATGCAAATCCAAATAACTTAAACAATCCATGACTAATATCTTTTCAAAGTTTTCTCGCTGCCCAACTAATCGTGCTATCCACTCCCCAAAACTCTCAGCAGTTGGCCACTTAATCACCGATAACTCTTGGGTTATTCTTGCACAAGCATTTAACACCACCAGTAACGCTTCCTCTGCATTGCGAGATTGCGTCATCATCACCTTAAAACTTGGTAAATTTAACGTCTCCATTGGCATTCCCCTTACCATCAAATATTCAATCAGATGACAGATTTGCTGTTGCCATTGCATTACTAATTCAACCTTAGATAATCGTAACTCTTCTACAACAAAATAAAGAATAGCAAAATCTATTGGTGACGCACCGCAAAGAGTTACCCATGTCATTAATGCTTTCTTTGCATCATAATCATCACTATAGTCTTCTTCGCTGGCCTTCAGCTTCTTATCAATGCTTCTTAATCCCTCAACAATACGTTTAGCAGTGAGATATTCACCAAAACTTTTATGAGTAAATTCAAAGGTTTTCTCACTTTCCCTTGTCTCACCACTTTCCCGAAAATAAAAAGCGGTTAATAAACGAGTGATACTCGCACTCGCATTCTCTTGAAAGTGTTTTTGAAATTTATCTAATAACTTTTTGAGACTACTACTCTCACAATGAGTTTCAATCTCTTTAACTGTTGTCGTGCGTCCATCGCCATGCCATGCGGCCAAGGCAATTTCCATTAAAATAGTCAGGAATTCATTTTCACTAATTCCTTCTATGATACGATGTCCAGAAGGTTCATAAGCCCTTTTATAAACCTCTTTTAGCAGATCACTATAAATTTCATTAATATTTTTATTTTCATCAAAATTTATCCCTTCCCTTTCATAACTCAACGCAATTAGATAATTTAGCAACGGTTGTGCCGTAATATCTGTTAGATTATCACGCTTTAATTGTTCAGGTATTCCAGCATAATTCTTTTGTTTAAGTTCACCATATCTTTTCCACCAATCATCCCTTTGATCAACATTTATCATATCCTCAGTAGTGAAAGACAACTTGAATTTTCATCCCCTTCTATCTGCTAGTTCAATTTATTGAACGATTTATATTAGCCTTGAAATTGATTTCAAGGTGGGTGTTATAAGTCATACTATCAGATAATGTCCTAAACATCCTTTTCTCTGCTATAGTGACTTATGGCATTGATTACACTACTTTACTTTATCTCTAGAATCTTGTAACTCTATTATCACTGATAAGTTTAATAATTTGTGCCAGTAACATTAATCCTGCATTACCAACGGTTAAAATTAGGACAGCAACTACGCCAATCATCCAATCATCTCGAAAGACGGAAATCACTAAAATAATAATAGCCGTTTTAGTAGAAATACTGGCCAAAGCTAACATTTTTTGCCATATATCATTATCTTGCCATGCTTCATATACAGGGATTAATAATGCGCCAATCATTGCGATTAAAATTAGATTCATAATATTGATGTCCAGATGGGTTGAGTTAATAAGAGTGAATGATAGTTTACTATTAAAAAATAGGTAAAAATTCTATTCTATCCTGATATTCATTATCCAATGAAGCTTCAGCGATTAAAATGAGTTGCTCAATATTTTCCCCGACACTTAACTTTGGATTAAGAATCAAGATACCAGGAATATGACGATTTGAAGTTAGATGATTAGCTAAATGAACAGGCATAGATTTACGGTTATTCGTAACTAAAACATAGTTATGTGCTTCACACCAAAGTAAAATTTCTGGATCTAAAGTTCCTCTGGGAGGAGTAGTAATATCTCCAACTGCCAAGGTAAATGATTGAGGTTGAAAGCGACGTAATTGTTTCGTATAAACAGGATCGACATTTTCATCCATAAGATACTTTAGCATAATCTATTGATTTGGCGATCTTTTGGGCTTTAAGTTGACGTAGTTTTTCAATAATGGGACGGGGATTAGCTTTTTCTGCTTCTTGTTGTTCTGCTCGCATCTTATCTCCCCACTCTAACCAATCAGTCATATAAGCTTCAACGGCTGATTGATTGTGTAAATAGTATAAAAGAGTAGCATAAACTTGTTCTAAAGTAAGTGAAGGATAGGTTTGAGCGATTTCTTCCGACGTTTTTGCCCGAAAGAGATAGTCAAATAAAATAGTTTCGATGCCAATTCTTGTACCTTTGAGTCGAATGTCATCTGTTGACAAGAAATTAAAGTAATCTTCTAGAACCATTGTTTTATTTGATTAAGATAATGACTATAACCTATCTTACCATACAATTGAATAAGATAAAAATTTAAAAATTAGTTTTTGAATTATTAATTACCCAAAAGGGTTACTGGTTACTGAAATCAATCAATGTTTACGTCGCACTCGGTGGATAGCATAAAATCCTCCTTTACGATATTTAACCACAATCGTTTTCGGTGTAAACGTAATGCGAAAAATATCTAAAAAAATGAGACGAGAGGAACGGTTAGGAGGGATTTTCTCTAAAATAATCTCCTCTTCTGTGTGAGGATAAATCATCATCTCAATGGCCTCAATATAAGCTTGAGGAATGGCAATTAAAAGTTCCCAAGAGGCGTGTATCCAGTCCCTTACATGGCCTGATGAGGGATAGCTACGGGGAATAATCGATACCACAATGATCCCAATTAGAATATTAAACCAGCTTAAATCTGCCGTCAGTAGTAACCAAATAATTAATCGAAAAATCAGATTGAAGACCATTTAAAATACATCCAAACTATCAAAAATAATGAAATTAACATTAAACTCATTACCCCAATTATATGATCAATTTGTTCTAAGAAACGGGGTAAAACAAGGGTAATTTTCTGAAAAAAGAAGAAATAAGCTAACCATCCTAAGAAAATGGTAACTAAGGGCTTAATTGTATTAGCTACAGTATAAGTTTCATAATAGACTCCGTTGGCAATAATTAAGCTACCTAACAGAATAGTCATTGCTAACCAAAAGCCTGTTTTGACGGTGATTTTCTTCCCTCCTCTTGGTAAAAAGATAAATTTGGCAAAGGCAGTTGCTGTTCCCAATGCAGCAATATTCATGCCAATATTTTGCCAATCTAATAGACTTTTCATCGTCAACACTTTAGCACTAAATCCTGCCAATAAGGGAAACCCTGAAATCGAAAAACTAGCGATCGCTAAAACTAACCAAATTCGATTATCAAGGGGAGTTTGTTTGAGTTCCTTAAAATTACGACTTGGTAAATTACCCGCTATCAGAAACAAAGAAGATTTAACTAACCCGTGGGTGAGGGCATAAAATCCGCCTACTTCTGGGGCTGCTAAAATAAAGCCGATCTGAGAAATCGTACTAAAGGCTAACATGCGCTTGGTATCTTTGGCAAAAATCGCATAAGATACCCCCAATATAGCAGTGAGTAGGCCAAACAGTCGAATCAATGGATCAAGGTAGGGTAAAATCACCGCACAACGGACAAGGGGTATAATACCTGCTTTAACCACTACCCCCGATAATAAGGCAGATACGGGACTTTCTGACTCAGAATGGGTTAAAGGTAGCCATAAGCCTGAAACAAAAACGCCACCTTTAACTAATAACCCTAAAAAGATTAAGGCCACTGCTTCAGGGGGGACATTTTCTAGGCCGCTAAACTTAAAAGATAAATTATTTTGATAAACTAAAACAGCCCCGACCAAGTAGAATAACATGGCTGTGTTACTCACAAACAGATAGCGCAGTCCCACCCACATTGAACGGCGAGTTCGGGGATAGGTAATGAGCAGAAAAGAAGCAACACTAAGAACCTCTAATGCCACATATAAACTAATAAAATCCTCACAGAGAAAGGTCGAATTAACACTGCCGTGAAGGATAATGACTTGAGCATAAAAAAAAGAAACTTTTCCACTGTGCCAACAGTACAAAATCACAGCCGTTGTGACTAAACCATTGGTTAGAATCAAAAATGCGCTTAATTGATCAGCAACTAAAGTAACCCCAAAGTTATCTAGTAGTTCTAAGGTAATGGTAGAATTAGAAATTAATAGGGTAGCCCCATAGACAATCGACAATAATCCCATGCCAAAAGCTAAATAACGATCAAGCTTGGGCAGTAAAAAGAGGGTAAATCCCAGAAAAAAAGGCAGCGTAATCCAAACAATAGTTAAAGTGTTCATAGTATATTTTTTTTGTTAATCTCCTCCGTTTCTAGGGTCGGATTATTTGTCTTAATTATTAGCTTAAACCAAGACGGGTTCTTACTTTCCATCTTTTTTCTTTCCTGACAAAATATTCCACTAAAAGACATCTCCTAAATCGGGTCTCAAAGCCAGATACACCAAGCGCTTTGCTACCTGAATTCTGGAGATGTCTAAAGGGTGAGGTTTGGAGTCAAAACTTGTGTGCGTGCAGTACCTCCATCACGTCACAGAGATAGGCAATGCCTGAATAATCATCGAAAAACCTCGCTGCAACCTCATCTGAAATTGTCACGGCCATCTCCCTAGTTGGGGTCAGTACCTCAAACTTTATATTGGAGAAGGTATCGGAGTAGGCGGGTTGTCCTGGTGAGCGCACATTGCGACTGCCTTTACCCCCCGCTTCCACTACTGTATAACCTGGAGCGCCAGCTTCGTCGATGATCTTGCCGATCTTTTTCAGCAGCAACTTTTCCGTAACGATAACGAGTTTGGTGGCTTGCTGAGTCATGTTGTTTTACCTCCTAATGCGTGTAGTAATTAAATGATTCGTAAATTAGATCTTGATTTAGCCACCCAGAGCCTGAGCCAGTCCAATGAAGAGGGGTAAGCCCAAAGCAAGGGCAACTGGCGTACCGACGGCGGTAGAAGAACCGATGTAGGCAGAGGGATTGGCTGATGGGATACCACCTCGTAAAGTGGGTGGTCCTGAGATGTCTGAACTAGAGGCAGCGATGACGGCTAGAATGACCACACCACCAAGGCTGAATCCTGTGATGTAGTGGGCAATCATACCAAAACCGAAAGCAATGAATCCATGTAGCAGGGGTCCGATAAAAGCATAGATAGCGTACCATTGGCCGACCTTGCGTAGCTCACCCAATCTGGCGGTGGCCTCCATACCCATTACCAGCATCAGTATGGATAGTAATCCTCGGAAGTTGGAATTGAAGAAGCTATTATAGACACTTTCAGGCTCAGTTAGTAATCCTAGAGCAAGGCCAAGCAATAGTGCTGATAGGGCAGATCCTTGGAGACTTTCCTTGATAATAGGCCAAATTTTGACCTTCTCTTCTTTGGTATCCCGTTGGGGATAACCTTTTGCCACAATGCCTTGCTCACCAGGATATTCCTCTTCGCCATAAAATTCCTTCTTGCTCAGTTGCTCTTGGGCATAAAATTCCTGCTTGCTCAGTTCCTCTTGTGCCGCACGGCGCTGCTTCTGTTTACTGGTATAAATGCTGGCCAAGACGATCGCAGCCACAAGCGCTGGGATGTCCATGAAGGGATAGAGTGCAGCAGCCCAAGGTTCATATTGAATGCCTTCTGCTTCCATTAGGGTTAGGGCGGCGGCTAGGGTAGAGCCACTCACAGCACCAAACAAGCCTGCAGTGGCAATAGCATCAATAGTTTTGACTTTTGGTAGTTTGGCTAATGTGTAACGTCCTATAAATACGATTATGATACCCGTAGCTACAGCGAATATTGCAGGCAACAGCATATCCAACAGATTAGCATCACGGATTGCCATACCACCGCTCAGACCGACTTTGATCAGCAGCATGAAGACAATGAACTTATAGATCGCATCTGGAATTTGCAGTCTGCTATTGACGGCTGCGACGACCATACCACCAATCAGAAAGCCAAGGGTTGGGGACTGTAACTTTGCTAAGAAAAGACCAAAAAAATCGGCTAAGAAATCCATAAATACCTCCTTTTCCTCCTAAATACGAGGATCGATTATTGTGATAAGTGAACTTTAAAAAGTAAGGGTCAATTATTTCACTATTGCAGCATAGATACTATGAAAATACCTATCCACAGATTGTTCAGAGATGAGCGCTTTGGAAGGTGGGAAGGTAATAGTTGTCCTGTACCACTTTTCATATACCCTGATCTATTAAGACCTAAATCTCTATGTGCTTAAGTCTATCATCAAAGGGAAAAATTTGGGATCTTTTTAACATGGATTTGCAACACAATGTCAAATTCCAATCATAAGTTTTTCTTAAGTTTTTCCTTTATTGCAGAGAGATCTGAAATAGGTTAAAGTACTTAGGACGTTAATCATCAACTTACAGGCAAGATACCTGTGCCACAGAATCTAATGAAACAATGTAGTACAGGCTTCTAGCCTGTTACCATCCCATTAGCTACTAATCATCAAGTTACAGGCAAGATGCCTATGCCACAGAATCTAATTAAATAATGTAGTACAGGATTCTAGCCTGTTACCATCCCATTAGCTACTAATCATCAAGTTACAGGCAAGATGCCTATGCCACAGAATCTAATGAAACAATGTGGTACAGGCTTCTAGCCTGTTACCATCCATTATCTTAAGAACAGTTGGAAAAACATACCATATTCTAACTTTTCCATCAATATTCATCCCTAATCCCCTTGCCAAACTTTTCTATATAGCCCTACGCATTAAGGTTAGGACAGTATAGATCTCTGAAACCCAGTCACAGCCTACTCCTGCCTCCTGCCTCCTGCCCCCTGCCTTGTGCGTAGCACTATAGTTAATTTAACAATGAGATGGGAGGCCAGGTCAAAACGATCAAAAATAGTAAAATTAAAATCAGACTCATTACCCCAATTAGATGATCAAATTCTTCGAGTAAACGGGATAAATAAAGAGTAATTTTTTGAAAAATAAACCAATAGGCTAACCATCCTAGT
>JBFRWQ010000531.1:0-3955 GCA_051439665.1 Microcystaceae cyanobacterium
TTGCTACCCTGATCAGTGCCAAAAATCGTTATTACCTCGAAAACGGTATTTTTCTGGCTATCACGAGACAAGATATGGAAAGTAATAATCATGACTTGGAGGTAACTATCTACAACCCTAAATACAAGATTCGCACAACGTTAGCGAATAACTATAATGCGGTTAGGGTCAAAGCTGTGGCGAGGAGAGACCATGAGAAAAGCTTTAAGAACTATACAGCAGGACTCCATTATGCTGGTTCAGAATCAGTCTCTATTATCTGTCAAACTCATGAGCCAGGGGGTGATATTGTTGGTCTAGTTAACTTGACTTTATCTTCCTCCGATAAGCCAGGCGCTGAATGTGATCCCACTAAAGGTCGGGAAATTAGATAGAGATGGTCATCCGTCTTGGATCTCTGTTATGGTAGGGTTGATTGGATAAGTATAATTCCTAATTAAGCTCTCTATCATAGTGGTGTGAAGACTATGTTACTTCCTAAATGGTTCTCAAAACGTTTGGCGATCGCTGTCGCTTTATCAGGCTCTCTAGTGATGGGGGGACAAATTTTGACCCTTGCTAGTGGAAACCCTGGTCTAACAATCTTTAGCGGCGTAGAACGCAAAGATCAACTCAATTATTACCTTGATTTCGGGGGTCGTCCTCGTAATAGAGATCGCTACAAACTCTATGTTCCTGGCAAAAAATTAACCCAAGGCGCTCGTCGTTTCTTTATCTCTTATCCTGAATATTACAATGGTGAGTTTAAGACCGATAAAATTGAAGTGCGAGTTGGACGGGAATCCTTACCCATTCGAGAAGTGATCTGGGATAAGGAAAGTCGTTTGATTCAAATTGATATGCTCGAAGATGTTGAACCTGGTACTAAGGTCAATATTGTGATGTCTAACGTCAGAAATCCCGATGCAGGCACTTATTACTTCCGATGTGATGTACAAGCGGCAGGAGAAATCCCTGTGCGCCTCTTTGCTGGGGTTTGGATTATTAGCATTGACAAGTAATTAGGCCACTTTTCAAACTGTCCACCTTGCTGGATCCTCAATTGTTCAAGTTCGTTACTGTATAGGTGGTGTGAGGAACAAGTTGAAAAAAAGGACAGCGCTTAGTGTCGAAACAAAGGAAAGACACTCAAGCGCTTCTTTTTGGTATTTGATGTGGGAAATGTGGGTTAGAAGGTGGTGAAATGACTATCCTGACCAACTACAATAGATGTGGACTCCTTCTAACATTGTTCTGTCAATTATGCAAGGTCACATTCTCTCTGCTCGATATGAAATTTTAGAACCCCTGAGTAGTGGGGGATTTAGTAAGACTTATGTAGCCAAAGACCTACAGAGTGGCTGTCGATGCGTGGTCAAACAACTTACTATGAGGAGTAATGAACCTAATTTTGTGAAGGAAGCCAAGCGCTTATTTGAGAAAGAAGCACAAATCCTTTTCAAGCTCAATGATTATCCTCAAATTCCCCAAGTAATTGATTATTTTGAGGAAGAAAACCAACTATATCTGGTTCAGGAATTCATTGAAGGACAAACCCTGAATAGTCAGTTATATCCAGAGCAACCTTGGCCAGAAGAGCAAGTGATAGCGCTAGTCAAAGACTGTTTGGGAATTTTAGCATCGATTCACGCCCAAGGGGTGATTCATCGTGATCTTAAGCCAGATAACCTCATGATTCGTCAAAAAGATGGTCGATTGGTTCTGATTGACTTTGGCAGTGTCAAAGAATTTAACCCTCAGCACAGTCAGATCATAACTCCTACCATTATGGTTGGTACAAGAGGATATATGCCCCCTGAACAAATTCAAGGACGGCCTCGCAAAAGTAGTGATTTGTATGCGTTGGGTATGGTCGCCATCCAAGCTTTAACTGGCCGTCAACCGACTGATTTTACTGAAAAAGAACTGATTTGGCAACCCTACTGTACTGTTAGTCCCTTTTTTGCAGCGATTATTAATAAAATGGTTGAAGAGGATCTCAAACAACGTTTCTCATCTGCCACTGCTATTTTATCTGATTTAGAGCAGAAAACAGCACCTATACCCCCTCAACCTGTCTCATCAATGGAGAGTGGGTTAACAGTACTAGGGACTTCTTTAACCCAACTACCTAACTCATCGGTTGAAGCTCAATCTCAAATAACTTCATCATCTGAACCTATACCCTCCTTTTTTCTTTCTTTACGTCATTCCCTTGGCAATCTTAGAAAGTATGCTACCGTTCAAACCTTGACATTTGCCCTTTTGATTGGACTTCTAGCTGGTCTAGGGGTTTACTATATTAGGGTTCAGCAGTATCGGGAGAAACAAGCCAAAATTGAGGCAACAATGGGTCAATTAGAGTCGGCTTATTACCAAAAGCGCTATGAAGAGTGTTTAACCAAAGTTCAAGAACCTGAAACCCTTAGATTAGGAATACCTGAAGCGCAACGGCTAAATATGGTCGGAAAATGTGGTTTGGCCTCAGCCAATACTATCGCTCAATCATCACAATATGGTAAGGCTATGCAAAAATTAGATCAGGTTTCTCAAATCATTCAATACCCGCTCAAAAGTGACCCATTAGTGGAGGAAGAAGTTAAGAATATTAACGCTAAAATTAATGATCGAGGTCAAAATTATGCCCGTGAGTTATTAAAACAAGCGGCTGTTACCTATACACAAGAAGGTAACTTAAATGAGGCTCGTTCCTTAATCAGTGAAATTCCACCCCATTACTCGAAAATTCACGGAGAAGCTCAGGAGTTATCTAAAGAATGGGCGGCAGATTATAATTACTACAGTTTAATTGTGCAAGATGCAGAACAAGCGCTAGAAGAGGAAAAGTGGCAAGAAGCAATTGACCATGCTAACAGGATTAGTCGGGATAATTTAACCCCCTATTGGATATCGCAAGCTCAAAAAATTAGAGATCAAGGGAAAAAAGGGATAGAGAAGGGAAGAAAAGGGCAAGAAAAGGAGAGAGTATCTTCACGAAACACCCAATTCTCCTCTCAAAATCGTTCTAATCGCTCTGAGCCTACATCCACTAATGATGGTTCATGGATACCAGTCCCAGCAGATTTACGATAAGTGTTTGGTTTACACTAAATTAGCCCAGTTAACTCGTTCCCAAATCAAGGGAATGGCTGCTAGGGTTAATTTTAAAGCCCAAGGTGCAACTAAAAGGGTGACAAGGGCAAACAACAGAGCAACACACCCCATCGCAACTCGAAAGATCTCTTCTCGACTATTAAGACTCAGTAAGGCGGAGATTGACGCAGCAGATAGAGTCAATAAGGATAGAAATAACATCATTTTAGTACAAGCCTCATAGACACACTATTTAATTAACCAGTGCGTTCCTTCGGTGGTTATTACCTACTTCCGTCTCTCCACACAGGCAAGGTTGAGAGGGTGGGGAGATGAACGAGCGAACTATTCGACAAACTTGACTTGGAGTGTTTTTACCGTAGAGAGTAATCATACGAACCAGTGGTCTTGTTTCTTTACCCGATCTGACAATGTTTCTGCGCCGAAAGCTTATGCTTTACTTTGATGTTAGGCTGTCTGATCGTCCAATGTTCGGGAGGGTCGCAACCAATTCGAGTATTCTGTTAATCCATTGAGGATAGATTCCAAAACATTTTTTCCTCTACTATCTAAGCTACGACATTGTGTAAAGTATTGTCAAGAATCTTTGTGATGATTTAATGACTTTAAGATTTTTGTGGTAGAGAGTGTGGGGAGTGTGGGGAGAGGGAGGGGAGATTTATTCAGCAAACCCTAGTTAAAGATTCCTATCTACAAGAAATATTAATAATTAGGGTTGTACTATTCATCCTCTAGATCTTCTTCGGTTTCATCTTGCGATCGCAGACAATATTCTAAACTATCTTCAAGCTCTGGTAAAATGACTCCCAACCATTCCCTAAAAATCCTCTCTTGTCTTGCTTTTTCAATACTGCGATTAACT
>JBFRWQ010000532.1:0-17481 GCA_051439665.1 Microcystaceae cyanobacterium
ATTCTAACAAGCGCTCACGGGGGCGCTCATTACTGGGAATATCGGAAATACGAAGACTATAGGTCATAGGATCAAGAGTAACTTACGTTACCCAATTGGTGATATTCCATAATCTTACCAATTGTCTGTCATTTAAGTCCACTCTCGGTAATCATTCGTAGCCTGAGAAAAAAAGAGAAATCTTAGCCATTTTGACCAAAATTTCTCTCGTGTTAACAATTATGGGTGAGTCAGGAATTTACTGTGAAACTTCCGTTCCAGAAGGACCAGTACTGGTACCACCTACAGGGCTACCACCAAGACCATCCGCTTCTTTAACAAAGCCATTATAGGCTTCCATACCATGTTCACCTATATCTAGACCTTCAAACTCTTCTTCGACTGTAACACGGATACCCAAGGTCGCTTTGAGCGCCATCCAAACAGCAACGCTAAAGACAATGGTAAAGGCACCAATCGCTACAATGCCGATAATTTGATTAATTAATTGGCTGATACCACCTCCGAAAAAGAGACCGTTTTCTAGGTCAAAGAGGCCAACGGCTAATGTTCCCCAAGTTCCATTGACTAAGTGAACAGAAACTGCTCCGACGGGGTCATCAATCTTGACACTATCAAAGAAAGCAACCGCATAGACTACGAGGACACCTGCGACTGCACCGATGATCACAGAACCAAAGTAGCCCACACCTGCACATCCGGCGGTGATTCCCACTAAACCAGCAAGAATACCATTAATAGTCATGGTTAAGTCGGGTTTTCCATCTTTGAACCAAGAGGTAAAGGTTGCCGTGATCCCACCTGCTGCTGCCGCTAAGTTAGTGGTGACAGCGATATAAGCGATATTTTCATTCGCTGCTAATTCTGAGCCTGGATTGAAGCCAAACCAGCCAATCCAAAGAATTAAACAGCCCAAGGTGGCAATACTGAGATTATGACCAGGAATAGCACTGATGCGATCGTTATTGTACTTACCAGTCCTGGGTCCGAGAATAGCAGCCCCAACTAAAGCAGCCCAACCTCCAACAGCGTGAACTACGGTTGATCCAGCAAAGTCAGAGAAGCCAAGGCCGCCTAACCAACCGCCACCACTCCAAACCCAGTGGCCAGTAATGGGGTAGGAAATACCAACTAGGAGAACACTAAAAATTAGAAAGTCAGTGAATTTAATCCGTTCTGCTACAGCCCCTGAAACGATGGTAGCTGCTGTTCCTGCAAAAGCTGCTTGGAAGAGGAAAAAGACAGGAACAGGAAGTCCTGCAGGGAAGGGATCTAATCCATAGGTGGCTGCATCTCCACTGAGAAAGAAACCCCCAAACCCTATTATTGGGTTATCAGGGCTAGCAAACATCAGAGAATAGCCGATCACCCAGTAGGAAATAGTCGCAAGAGCGAAAACAATCAAGTTTTTCGACAGAATGTTAACAGCATTTTTCTGACGACAGAGGCCAGTTTCTAGCATACCGAACCCTGCATTCATGAAGATCACGAGAACGGCTGCGACCAAAATCCAAACGGTATTGATATAGCCTTGTAGGGTTTCTATATCACCAGAAAGGCTTTCTAAGGTTTTCTCAGCCACCCCAGTATCTTGGGCTGCAACTGCACCATGCCATACCACCACGATCAGGGCAGTTAAGGGAATACAAAGTAACCAGGCTGGAGGAAACCTGCGAGTGATCCCCCTAAGAGTAGATAGGTAATCGGGGGATGAGACGGTTTGCGATCGCCTATGATTGGACGCTTTTGATTCAGTTAAGAGTTTTGTCATTTTGAAATAACGTTGACTTGAAGTTTCGGCGTTTATTTGTTTCAAGATTTCAGAGCCATCTGATAGATTGGACTGCTTATAAGTTAAAGATAATTTAGCGATTTATTTGTTTCCTCTATTTTTCTAGCTCTGAACTTTAACCTGTCAGGAAATTGTCCAACTCTACAGAGGTTGATGGCGCAATAGTTAACGATTCATTACATCTGAGCAGAGTTATTTAACCCTAGAACTTTTTGGGTAAAAATGTTCTAGATGACTTTCCTGAACGATTGAAATCTCTAAATTGTTTCTTTTTTCGATCAGGAATTTCTGTGACTTAGAATACATTTTGCTAAGGCAAGGGAATTTTTGGGAAAAATTTAATGTTAGCTTAATGATTGATTAATGAAGCTCACCTAATATCTATTGCCTCTAATTTATCATTTTCCCCATCTCCATTGATATAAGCGATGAGATGTAATGATCATAGGGATGGGTATCATCAAAAGTGTATTCTTGAATCCCTATTGTCCATTCTACATCTTTATATTATTTTAAGAAAGCGCTAAACACAACTGACGAAAATGATCGCCTCGATGCTCAAAGCTGCTATATTGGTCAAAACTAGCACAAGCAGGAGACAACAATACCCCTTTAATCTCTTTTTCCAGCGCTAGGGCCAAACTACGCTGTACTGCTTGATCCATTGTTTCAACAATTGCGTAATTTTCATAATTAATTGATTGTAGTTTTTGGACAAATTCAGAGGCTACTTCCCCAATTAAAAGAACATAAGCTGCTTTCTCTTCAATTTGTTTTAACCATGCTTGAGCGTCTCCTTTTTTTCCTTCTCCACCAGCAATTAAAATGACAGGGTTGTTCATCGATGCTAATCCCACCTCTGCTGCGTCGTAATTCGTCGCTTTACTATCGTTAATGAATTGAACCCCTGAAACAGTGCAGATAGTTTCTAAGCGGTGAGGAACACCCGAAAAAGAGGTAATGGTTTGTATGATCGCTTCTTTGTCAATGCCTGCTAATCTTGCCGCCCCAACCGCCATTAACAGATTTTGTTGATTATGCACCCCTACCATCTTAAACAAATTAACAGGACAAATTAACTGCCCAAATGCCCCAATCCAATTATCCTCTAGGTAAACCCCCCTTGAAATATCACAGGGTAATGCGTCTTTCCCTTTAATACTTGTCCAGTAGGCTTCTGGGAACATCTCAACGGCATTTTGTCGGAGAAAAGGATCATCAGCATTAAGAATTTGCTGTTCACTCCGTTTAATTAAAGACGCTTTGATTTTGCTGTAATTTTCTAAGGTGTGATGTCGGCTAAGATGATCTGGGGTGAGGGTTGTCCAGATGCCGATTTGAGGTGACAACTGTATTGATGATTCAATCTGATAACTACTAATTTCTGCTATAATCCAGTCATATCTAGGTTGATTTAAGGCTAATTCACAAGCTGCATAGCCTATATTGCCACAAGTTGGCGCATTTAACCCTGCCTTCTCAAAAATTGCGCCTACTAATGCCGTGGTTGTCGTTTTACCATTAGTTCCTGTAATGCCTACCCAAGGGAAAGATTTTAAAGATCGCCATGCTAATTCAATTTCGCCAATAGTAGTAATTCCTTTTGCTCTTGCTTCAACTAAACTAGGAATATCCCAAGGGACACCAGGGCTAACAACGATGAGATCAGGGATGTCTTCAGAATCAAAGGTTGGACTATAACCCAGTTTTACCTTAATTCCCTGAGAAGCCAAGTCTTTTTGGTCTTTTTGCAGTTTTTCAGAAGAAGAGCGATCGCATAAAACAACTTCATACTGATTCTGTTTTAAGAGTTTAGCAGCAGCAATTCCAGAACGGCCAAGACCAAGGATACACGCATTAGGCATAGGTTAAGATGAATCATAAATCACAAATCACAAATTATAGATCATAAATTATGAATTATGAATTATGAATTATGAATTATGAAATTGATTAACTTAAGCTCTTGTATTCTTAGGGCTTTAACTCTAAATTCTTTACTGTTTATTGAATAAAAAGACATCATCCTGTTGAAATTGTAAAGTAAATTGTTTAGATTGTTTGAGTTGTTGTACTAAATTTCTGACAGTTTCTTCGGAGTCTGGCCAACTGGGATGTCTTTGATTTAATAAAATAACTTCCCATTCCTCTAAGTTACTTAAGTCTTCATCTTTAATCGCTAAATCAACAATCTGACGATGAGTAACATGTGGTGCAATTTGGGGACTGGTTAAAATACTAACCTGTGGGGGAACGAGATTAACGGCTGTTCTCATCGCTGATAATGTATCAACTTGCTCTAAATAGATTGATGTAAAATAACCATATTTTCCTAGCGCTAAAAAAGCGATCATTACCCAAGCAATAATTTTCCATCGTTGTTGAAACCATGCCTTATTATGAGCAAACGTAGTAATAACAATTAATAATAGAAATGGCAAAATAGGTAATGAATATTGATGAACTAAATCTTTTTGTGGTCGGTAATCGGTAATTAAATTTAAGGCTAAAGCAGGAAAAGCTGCAACAATTGGAGCAAAGTAACGGGGATATAAGCCCCAAATGAGAGGAATTAATAAAAAAACCAAGTATTCTATATTGGCTAAAGTAAAGATTTTACCTAAAATAATTTGGGGTTTTAAGAAAAGATTGAGAATAATTTCTACAACAGAATCTCCTAAAAAAGAATAGCGGTAAACGGCTGCTGCTTCTGCACCGCTAAACTGGGGAATAATCACTTGTGTTGTTAAAATGAACCATGATGCTCCTAATCCTAGTGCAATTGCTCCATAGATTTTTTTCCTATCAAAAAAGAATAACCAAAACCCCATTCCTAATACTGTTAAAGATAAAACTGCTTTACAGCTAAGAATAATAATCAGAGAAAGACAAAACCCAAGTAAATGATTAATTCGGGCTGCATAAATAGCCCATAAGAGACAAGGAAGGGCTATTACTTCAGGATGAAAATCGAATAAATTGACATTAAAAGTAAGGGGATATAAAAGATAAACCAGACAGATTGTGATCGAATCTTTATGGCTTAATTTCGCTTCTGAAGACAGTTGATAGATAGGAATAACCGTAATAGATAGGGCTAATGCTTGTAAAAAAAATAACCAGCTTACCGAAGGATGGATTTTATATAAAATTGCGATCAGATAGAACATAAAAGAGGCATGATCCCCTAAGATATGAAAATCTGAGAAGGAAACAATTGGTGTTTTTCCTATACTGATTAAATAAACGGCTTGATCAAACCATCCTAAGTCTAGTGCATTTGATTGAAATAAAAAATGACGAATGTGACTGGTCGTGATGAGAATAAGAAAGCTTATACTAATCAGAAAAATTAAAGGAGAATAAAATAGAATTTCTTTTTTTAAGTTTAATTTCGATAAAGATAATGGATTCATCATCAGCTAAAGATAGTTAATAGTTATTAGTTATTAGTTAAGCTAAGACGCATTTAAACTCGGTATTAGTAAATCTCTCCTGCCTGACGACCCAACCCAATTTAGATGCTTAATAGTTAATAGTTAAGCATTGGATTATACACTATCAACTATACACTATCAACTAAAAAAAGCCCTAACCCAAGGGTTAAGACTTGTCAAAGTGCGAAACATTTCATTCTACGGAATAAAAACTTTAGCGAAAATTATTTAAGGTCTTTTTGACTAATTTGTTCATTAAGACGTTCTAACATAGATTGTTGACGATTTTTATAGGATTGATGACGGCGAGACATTAAAGAACGAGCTTTTTGTTGAGTATTCATAGATCACCTTCCGATTGCAGCTTAGAACAAGGGTTAACTTTTTCTCTACACTTTAGTTATATCATAAAAAATGGTAGCCATTGATACAGAATTGATTTTTTGTTACATTTCTTAATGTGAAAAGATCGGCAGACGCACACTCAGTGTTTGACAAGAGAAAATGATCAATCCCTGTTATAGTCAAAGTTGAACTTTGATGGAGACTCCCAACTATGGATAAAGCAACTATTCAAGAAAAAATTACCGCTATCAAAAGTAAGCGCTCTTTTTTAGAAGAATTACTCGATAGACCAAATTTAGGCACACTCAGACTAGATGTTACCCAAGCGCTCGAAGAATTAGACGAACTGATTGATGAGTTTAACCTAACTTTCCCTGAAGAAAGTCTCAGCTAAAAGGGCAAAATAATGACCTTTATTTTAACCAATGATGACGGGATCGATGCTCCTGGTATTCAAGCGCTTTATGAAGCAGTTGGCAAACAGGGAGTGATTATTGCCCCTAATCGGCAGTATTCAGGCTGTGGTCATCAAGTAACGACCCGTTCCCCTATTAAAGTGGAAAAGCGCTCAGATAGCGCTTATGCGATCGCAGGTACCCCCGCCGACTGTGTAAGAGTGGGCGTAAAATACCTAGCCCCAGAAGTTAAATGGGTGTTATCAGGAATTAATGCAGGTGGCAATCTGGGAACAGATCAATATATTTCTGGGACAGTAGCAGCAGTACGAGAAGCCGCCCTGTTGGGGATTCCAGGCATTGCTATTTCTCACTGGATTCGTCGTTCTTGGTCAATTGATTGGCAAAATGCAACTCTTTGGACTGAAAAAGTGTTAAATATGCTTTGGGATCGTCCTCTGCCACCGAAAAGCTTCTGGAATGTTAACTTATCTCATCTTGAACCAGATTCTCCTGATCCCCCCATTGTTTTTTGCCAACCTAGTACTGATCCCCTCTGGGTAGATTATGAGATTGAGGGGGATTATTATCACTATAAGGGGGAGTATAGTCAACGACCTCGTACCCCAGATACGGATGTAGATGTCTGTTTTTCAGGCAAAATTGCTGTCACTCTAATTAAATTGTAAATGCGGAGAGGATGTCAAAATCCTTAAATAGGTTAAGGTAATAGGATAAACGCAATTATCCCCGAAAAAAATCTATGGAATCAGCAACAGTTATTGGTATCGGTCTTTGTAGCTTTCTAGTCGCAATTACAGGATTCGCTGTTTATACAGCCTTTGGTCCACCTGCAGCCCAACTAAGTGATCCCTTTGATGATCACGAAGACTAATTATCTTTGGGGAAAGCTGATCTTGGTCTTGGAAAAGATTCAGAGAATCACTAGGGAGATTTCTCCCCATCTTTCCCCTTTTGGGCATACCATAGAAATAGTGGTCGCTTTTGTTGTTAGGGCAAAAGCAACTAGCGCTATGGCAACGTCCTTAGACTCAGTGGTTGACCAAACTTATGCCTCAACGTCGAATTATTATTGGAGATGTACATGGTCATTATGGTGCGTTAATGACGCTCTTAGAAGCGATCGCACCAGCCAAAGACGATTATATCTACTTCTTAGGGGACTTAATTGACCGAGGGCCCGATAGTGCCAAGGTGGTCGATTTTGTCTATCAAAATGAATACCCTTGTCTTTTGGGTAATCACGAACAGATGTTGTTAGATACCATTGCCAGTGATAAGGTATCTAGTAATCTCTTACAATCATGGGTTTATAGTGGGGGTTATACCACCCTATTAAGCTATGACCATAAAATTCCCCCTGAACATATCGAATGGATGCAAAATCTGCCTTTATATGTGGATTTGGGGAATGTTTGGCTAGTTCATGCAGGCGTTGATCCCAATCAACCCATCGAAAAACAAGACACAGAAGAATTTTGTTGGATCAGAGACGATTTTCATCAATGTCAGACTCCCTATTTTCCCGATAAAACGATTATTACGGGTCATACGATTACTTTTACCTTTCCAGGGGTTCAGCCAGGTCAATTGGCTGCGGGGGCCGGTTGGCTAGATATTGATACAGGGGCCTATCATCCCCACAGTGGTTGGTTAACAGGATTGGATATTACTCAGCAAAAAGTTTATCAAGCTCACGCCAAAACTGGAAAAAAACGGACAATTGCGCTAGAAAAAGCAGTAGCTAAGGTAGATCCCAAAATGGTCGCTCAGAAACGTTCAAGACGGCGAACTTCGGCTACTTAAGCCCCATCAATCCCAGTCAAAAAATCATTACTTGGGGATTTCCCCCCATTTTGTCCAAATCTTTGTTATTCTCTAAAGTCAGAAGTTATAAATTACTATGGTGATCACCTAGAGGTGATACCTAATCTTGTCAATATTGTTTTTATCAGTCTATCTAAGGTGAGGAGTAGAAGGAGTTCCTTCAACCATGACTAATATCACTCAGTCAAACACAAGCCCACGCCCCCATTCTGAACCTATTCGGATTGGAGTCATTGGTGTGGGTAATATGGGACAACATCACACCCGTGTCCTCAGTTTATTAAAAGATGTCGAATTTATTGGTGTGGCTGATGTCAATGTGGAACGGGGATTAGACATTGCCAGTCGCTATCGGGTTCGTTATTTTGAAAACTATATGGATTTACTGCCCCATGTTGAGGCAGTTTGTATCGCAGTTCCTACCCGACTCCATTATCAAGTGGGGATGGAATGTTTGCAACGGGGTATTCATACCCTTATTGAAAAACCAATTGCAGCCAGTATCACTGAGGCTGAATCTTTAGTCAATGCAGCCGCCGAATCTAATTCAATTCTCCAAGTCGGACATATTGAACGGTTTAATCCTGCTTTCCACGAACTGTCTAAGGTTCTCAAAACTGAAGAAATCCTTGCTTTAGAAGCCCATCGCATGAGTCCCTATTCCCAACGGGCTAATGATGTGTCAGTGGTTTTAGATTTAATGATTCATGATCTCGATTTACTTCTAGAATTGGTTCAATCCCCTGTGGTGAAGTTAACCGCCAGTGGCAGTCGGGCATCGGATTCAGGTTATCTTGATTATGTCACAGCGACTTTAGGCTTTGCTAATGGTGTGGTTGCTACCTTAACCTCTTCTAAAGTAACCCATCGTAAAGTACGACGGATTGCCGTTCATTGTCGTCATTCCTTAACGGAAGCAGATTTTCTGAACAATGAAATCTTAATTCATCGTCAAACCACGGCTAATTACAGTACAGATCATGGTCAGGTTTTATATCGCCAAGATGGGTTAATTGAAAAGGTTTACACCAGCAATATTGAACCCCTTAATGCTGAATTGGAACACTTTGTTCATTGTGTTCGAGGTGGAGATCAACCCTCGGTTGGTGGAATGCAAGCGCTTAAAGCGCTACGTCTCGCTAGTTTAGTGGAACAATTGGCCTTAGATGGTCAAGTCTGGCAAGAAACAGATATTAATTCTACTTCTTTGGAGATTCCACAGGTTGTTATTTCCTAGAGATGGGAGTGATACCAAATCCGACTTATAAAACCTAGTTTTGTTAGAGATGGGGAAGAGGGGGGAGTGTGGGGAGAGGGGGGAGATTCTTGCCCAGAGAGTGATAACTGGGTTTTGTTATCCGGATTTGGTATGATCTAGGGGGCATTGCGATGGGATGCCCCTACATAATATTATTGATATTCGGATGAGCTATCATGGCTAAAGCCACGACTACAAGCGATTGTTTATTGACCTTTCCGAGAAGTTATTAACCAAGTTCCTAACCCTAAGAAACCGAATAGTAAACTAGGTTCAGGAGTAGTTGCAGTGCTGGCAACTCTTACCCCGATACTGTTAGAACCTAAGACGGTTTCATAGATAAAGTTATCATTGTTGGAAGTAATCAGTAAGTTATCTAAATTGCCAGAGAAACTACCACCAAAGGTAATTAATTCTAAAAATTCATCCCCTATCATAGGATTAAAACCATCAACGAAAGAGAGTTGGAAAGTGCTAGGAACATTCAAGAAATTAACATTACCCGTCACCAGAAGTTGATCATATAAAACTGGGGTTGTACCACCAATTTCAAAATCTATTAAACTTCCTTCTTCTTGTTGATAGTTACCACTAATAGATAGATTACCAATAGAAAGCCCTGGTGAAATCGTACCTTCATGAAAATAAGTACCATCTAATTGAATCGTTCCATCTCCCAAAACAAGTCCACTAGATCTATGATTAATGTTACCACCTACAGAAACTAACCCTTGAGAATCAACTATCAAATTACCTTTATTGATATCAAAGTTATTATCAATACTAAGTTGAGAATTAGAACCAGAAACAGTAACGATTCCGAAGTTATTGGGAAAGTTAGGATCAATACCACTAATATTTGCAGAAACAACTTCAACAAACCCCCCATCTTCAATAGCTAATGTTCCATTTCCTTTATTTCCTATATTTATACCATTCCCTGCGTCTAATCTTGAGTTAGTACCACTCACAAAAATAATTCCTTGCTGATCGGCAAGTGGTTCAGCAATATCTACTGCATTATTAGGAATAATAATTTGTCCTCCATCAATGATATTAACACGACCAAAACTATCAAAATGAGGGACAACAAGCTCATGAATTGTCAGAAGCATATTAGCCCCAACTGTTAACGTTCCATTAACTTCTGCTCCTCTAGCCCCGACTGGTTGAGCAAATATTTCACCATTGGTCAAATTTAATGACCCATCTTCCAAAACACGAACAGTAAAACCTACATTTTCTCCTGTATTAACCGCTAAATTATATAAATTTCCTCCTAAATCTATACCAACATTGTCTTGAATAACATCTAGATTTTTTGTTTCTGTATTGCTATTGACATTAACAGTATAATTGCTGCCAGATAAATTAAATCTCGCTACATCGTCAATACTGGGTAATGTTCCACCATCCCAATTGGCGGTATCTTCAAAATTACCCCCACTAGAATTATTCCAGTTGATATCTGCGGAACGAGCTTGGGTTGCACTCAGAGAATATATAAGTGCTACCCCCCCCCATAAGGTTGGGGCAATAAGTTTTGCTAATGTCTTGTACATAGTTCTGTTGATAAAGTGCGTAAATTAAAAAATTCACTTATAGAATATCCTAGATCATCGAAGCGCTCTTGATTTGTAATAATTTCTTAAGTATTGAGAATTTTGGTGGCAAGGGGTGAGGGAGCGGTGGCATTCCGTTAGATGATGAGAGTAAATACTGATTTCTCTGTGGTATACTAATAATAGTTCTGTTTGTTGAGAGATGTTTTGACTCGCTTTATTTGGGATAAATTCAGCAAAGATTTAATAGAAACCCTTCTATCTCCTTACGGACAAGTCAATCCTAGTAAGGAGGTGGCTTCAGAGGTGAAAAAGATTGATCTATGGTTTACACCTAATGCACCTGACTTACCTGATTCCTTGGGTTTATTAGGTAAATTATCTCAAACACCTTGTTTGATTGAACCTTACCGCAATGCCATTAATCAGGATGACATTTTAGATTGTTTGCATCGACAATTAACGGTTCGTGGCCTACTGCGACGAAAAGCAAAAAGAGAGGGAAGACGACTCTCCAAGGATGAAATACCCTTTGTCTGGATACTAACGCCAACAGCCAGCAAGGACATTCTTAATTCTTTTGTTAGCCAATTAACTCCCCAATGGGGACAAGGGATTTATATCTTACCAGAGCCATTCAGGGCAGGAGTGGTGGTGATTCATCAATTACCTGAAATACCAGAGACATTATGGTTAAGATTAATGGGAAAAGGAAGAAAAAGAGATAGAGCCGTCAATGAAGTAGAGGCCATGTCACCTGATAATCTGCTCAAATCAGAAACTCAAGAATTATTGTACAATGTGACTAAAAATCTAGAAGCAGCATCAGACCAAACACAAGAGGATAGAGAATTTATTATGCGTTTAGCGCCCCTTTATCAACAAGAAAGAGAACAAACCTTACAGCAAGGAAAACAGGAGGAAGCTTCGAGCCTAGTTCTTCGCCAACTTCAAAGACGATTCGGAGAAATCCCTCAGAATATCCAAGACACCATCAGAGAACTATCTGTTCAGCGACTTGAAGACCTTGGCTTGGCATTATTGGATTTTAACAGCCAAGATGAGTTAATTGACTGGCTTGGTTAATCTAGCAGAATTGGAGATAGTCTTGTTCCCATTTCTTAAAATTATAGATGGGTTAGAAAACCCCTGTTTTAGTAGAGAGGGGCAATTTGGGGCTAAAGCCCAACAACAACACCTGATACCAAATCCGGTTAACAAAACCCAGTTATCACTCTCTGGGCAAGAATCTCCCCCCTCTCCCCCCTCTCCCCACACTCCCCCCTCTCTACCAAAACTAGGTTTTATAAGTTGGATTTGGTTATGATACCCAACCACTGGTACTCAGGTTTTTAGGTGAGGGGGACAGAAATTGTGATACTGTGATGTAAAGAAATGTAAAGTTTAGCAACTGAGTTTTAATCATGACAGATTCTCAACCTACCCAAACCCCCAAGATAGAAGAACCCAAATTTGGATTTAACGACTATGCAGAGCGCTTAAACGGTCGTGCTGCCATGATTGGCTTTCTTTTGACCCTTCTGATTGAATATTTAACTGGACAAGGACTGCTTGCTTGGTTAGGTCTTCAATAATTGCGATAAAACCCGAAAAATCAGGAAAGATGAACGACGATTTTGGTAAATAACCGTTAAGTTAACCTTAAAAACGACTCATTTTTAATCACCATTTTCTAAGATGGAAGGGGTCAGTCACTCTCGACAACTGACTCCCCCCTTATCTAGTGCCTCTTTATTGGAGTAATAATCCGTATTTATACTGATTTGACCGCTCCTACTATGATGTAATTTTGCTTACTCCTTTATTCCTGAGTTGCTTCCCATGAACCATTTTAGAAAAACCTACGTTCTTAAGCTATATGTGGCAGGGAACACGCCCAACTCTGTACGGGCGTTAAAAACACTAAAGAACATATTAGAGCAGGAATTTAAAGGGGTTTATGCCCTAAAAGTCATTGATGTTCTTAAAAACCCTCAACTAGCAGAAGAAGATAAAATTTTAGCCACCCCTACTCTTTCTAAAATTCTGCCCCCACCCGTCCGCAAAATTATTGGCGATCTTTCAGATCGTGAAAAAGTCCTAATTGGTCTTGATTTATTGTACGAAGAAATTCGAGAGCGCAATCAAGAAGAATAAAACCTTTTTTTGTTATAATCGGTCGGAGTTCATTTTTTGGCTCAATTTTACTTTAAATTTTTAAAATAAACTTTTAACCTTGACGATGACTACTCTGAACCCGAACGGAGAACCAAACAGCAATCATTCTACTAAAGGCGTTCGCAAAATTCGCACCATGATTGAGGGGTTTGATGAAATTACCCACGGTGGACTACCAGTGGGTCGAACAACCCTTGTCAGTGGGACTTCTGGGACAGGAAAAACCCTATTAGCGGTTCAATTTCTCTATCATGGAATTCACTATTTTGATTATCCAGGATTGTTTGTTACCTTTGAAGAATCTCCCTACGATATTATACAAAATGCCTATAGTTTTGGTTGGGATTTAGAAGAATTAATTGAACAAGGAAAGTTATTTATTTTAGATGCTTCTCCTGATCCCGAAGGTCAAGAGGTAGTGGGAAGTTTTGATTTATCAGCGCTCATTGAACGGATTCAATATGCAATTAGTAAGTATCAAGCTAAGTTAGTTTCTATTGATTCGGTAACAGCCGTTTTTCAACAATATGATGCAGCATCTGTGGTAAGAAGAGAAATATTTCGCCTTGTTGCTCGTTTGAAACAACTAAAAGTGACCTCAATTATGACTACAGAAAGGGTGGAGGAATATGGACCGATCGCTCGCTTTGGGGTCGAAGAATTTGTCTCAGATAATGTGGTTATTTTGCGCAATGTGTTAGAAGGTGAGCGTCGTCGCCGTACATCTGAAATTCTTAAATTAAGAGGAACAACCCACATGAAAGGGGAATATCCTTTTACCATTACCAATGATGGTATTAATATCTTTCCTTTGGGGGCAATGCGCTTGACTCAGCGATCTTCTAATGTTCGTATTTCGTCGGGGGTTGAAACCCTAGATACAATGTGTGGAGGAGGCTTCTTTAAAGACTCTATTATCCTAGCAACAGGGGCAACAGGGACGGGAAAAACCCTGTTGGTGTCTAAGTTTTTAGAAGAAGGGTGTCGTATGGGAGAAAGGGCAATTTTATTTGCCTACGAAGAATCACGAGCGCAACTTTCTCGTAATGCTTCTTCCTGGGGCATTGATTTTGAGGAAATGGAACGAAAAGGGCTGTTAAAGTTATTGTGTTCTTATCCTGAGTCAGCAGGATTAGAAGATCATTTACAAATGATTAAATCAGAAATTATTGAGTTTAAACCGTCTCGTATTGCTATTGATTCTTTATCTGCTTTAGCGAGAGGGGTGACAAATAATGCGTTTCGCCAATTTGTGATTGGGGTAACGGGATACGCTAAACAAGAAGAAATTACGGGCTTTTTTACCAACACCACTGATCAATTTATGGGCGCTCATTCGATTACTGAATCCCATATTTCTACCATTACAGACACCATTATTATGCTGCAATATGTAGAAATTCGTGGAGAAATGTCACGGGCAATTAATGTGTTTAAAATGCGGGGATCTTGGCATGATAAAGGGATTCGAGAATATACGATTAGTCAAGGAGGGGCTGCGATTAAAGATTCTTTCCGCAATTATGAGAGAATTATTAGCGGTTCACCTTCTCGTATTGTGGTAGATGAAAAAAGCGAGTTATCTCGTATTGTTAGAGGAGTTAAAGATAAAACGGGAGATAGTTAACCAAGCTTTAGAGCAAGCTGAATTGAATTAAGCGTCGGAAACCATGTCCTAAAACCAGTAATAGAAAGATAAACTTAAGAGGAATAATTAGAGGAAAAAATAATGGTAAAGCAGGTTGAGGGGGTTAATGATTAAGCACTTGATTTAATTACACCCCTAACTTGTTAATCCAGGGTAAGCTCATACTAAATTGTGTTTATATACTCTTGTTGGTAAATTCAAACCTATTCCCTATCAATCTTTACAATCTTTTTTAAGAAAACATGGGACGCTATAACCATTGTCTAATCTCCTTACTTTATGAAGACCAATAAATCTTTAGTTAAAAGTCCCCTACGTTATCCTGGTGGGAAATCAAGAGCAATCAAGACGATTGAACAATATTTACCCCATCATTTTTCAGAGTATAGAGAACCTTTTATTGGGGGAGGTTCAGTTTTTATTTATCTAAAACAAAAGTTTCCTAAGCTGCAATGTTGGATCAATGATTTGAATCCAGAACTCTTTTATTTTTGGCAAGAAACACAACAAAATATCGATAAATTAATCAGTGAAATTTCTTACATAAAAAAGAATTACCCCGATGGCAGAAAATTATTTGCTGAATTAACCCAAGTTAATGTAGAAGAATTATCTTCTTTAGAAAGAGGGGTAAGATTCTTTGTTTTAAATCGCATTACCTTCTCAGGAACAGTAGAATCAGGTGGATTTTCTATCCAAGCGTTTGACAAGCGCTTTACTGATTCTTCGATTGACAGACTAGGAAAATTAGCCCCTTTATTGGAAGATGTTAAAATCACTAACTTGGATTATAGTCAAGTCTTAAGTCAAAAGGGAAATGATGTTTTTATTTTCTTAGATCCCCCTTATTATAGTGCGAATAAATCTAGATTATATGGCAAAGATGGCAAGTTGCATACAACTTTTGATCATCAAAGATTTTCTGATCTTACTCAAGATTGTTCTCATCAATGGTTGATTACTTATGATGACTCACCAGTTATTAGAGACTATTTTCAAGACTGTTATTTACATGAATGGGAATTACAATATGGCATGAATAATTATAAGCAAGGAAAGGCTAATAAAGGGAAAGAACTAATCATTACGAATTATTCTGCTGAAAATAATAAACCAGTGATTCCTGTTACAACACATCAGTTAACCCTTGATTTGATGTGAAGATAAAATAACATATAAGCCTTAGCTTAATGCAAATTTTAGGAGAAATTTATTTGTTTTGTACTAAGATAGGCAGAAAAAATTAAATGATATAATATTGACGTTCAATTCCTTTGCTAAAATGAAACTGCCCAATAGAAAGAATGCCATTATTGAGACTAGCAAACTGAGAGATTATTTACTTAACTATTCTCATAAACGGGGAGGTACTAAAGCAAAACTTCTGCTCAAAAACGGTTATTCTCAAGAAAACTGGCAACAACTCGAACAAGACATCCGCCAAACCCATCTTAATCAAGATATTGATATAATTAAGGAAACTGTTTATGGCACTCGCTATGAAATCACGGCTGAATTGCTGACTCCTATTGGTAAAAAATTACTGGTTAAAACTGTTTGGCAAATTGATCAAGGAAAAACATTTCCTCGCTTAATTACCTTATTTCCCGATTAAAACAGGAGAAATTGACATGACTTACTCTTTATACTCAGATTGTATTTTGTTAACAGATATCCCTGAAGAAAATCTATCGATGGGAGACATTGGAACAATTGTCGAAATCCATCAAATTGAAGGTTTAGAGACAGGATATAGTGTAGAATTTTTTGACTTGCTAGGTAAAACTGTTGCGGTTGTCACCCTTTCTCAAAGTACATTGCGTTTACCTTGTCATAATGATAGACCGACTGTCAGAGTTGTAAATAACTTAGCAGCCTAAAAGATCAGTCTTGAAAATGTTTATATTAATCTATCTATAAATAAAAACTTCCTATTTCTTCATCATATTTTAAAAGAAGGTTAATCTATCCATGAAGACTTCCCACAGCTTCAGAGACATGAGAAAATCCCTTTTCCTCTAATCTGCTTAAAATTCCGTCTAAAATATTCTTCACCATCCAGGGACCCTCATACACCCAACCCGTATAAACTTGTAGTAAACTCGCACCCGCCGTTATTTTCTCCCATCCATCTTCTGGTGTAAAAATGCCTCCTACGCCAATAATCGGTATCTCTCCTTTTGTTTGCTTATAGATATGTCTAATTACCTCTGTTGACCGTTTTCTAAGGGGTGTACCACTAATTCCTCCTGCTTCCTCTGTAATTGCTTGACCCGTTGCTGACAATATGTCAGTTTGTAACCCTGTTCGTTGGATCGTTGTATTTGTGGCAATCACCCCAGAAAATTGATATTTCTGCACTAACTCAAGGATGGTATCGATGGCTTCCCATGTTAAATCAGGGGCAATTTTGACAAATAAGGGATATTTACCCTGATTTTCTGCCTGTAATGCCTCTAAAATCCCTTTTAACTGTTCCCCATCTTGTAGCGATCGCAGTCCAGGCGTATTAGGAGAACTCACATTGACAACAAAGTAATCGGCATAGGGTTTTAAAGCATTAAAACTAAATAAATAATCCTGTGCTGCTTCTTCTAGGGGCGTAATCTTAGATTTACACAAGTTTATCCCAATGGGAATCTGTCTAGGATGATTATTCCAGATTTTTTCTAGGGTTTTAGCCATTGTCAGCGCTCCCAAATTATTCGCTCCCAGACGGTTTAATGCAGCTTTATCTTGGGGAAGACGAAAGAGACGGGGCTGAGGGTTTCCTGTTTGAGGATGTTGGGTAACCGCCCCTAATTCGGCAAAACCAAAGCCAAAATGTTGCCAAATTCCAGCAGCAACGCCATCTTTATCGCAGCCAGGGGCAAGACCAAGTGGATTTGGCCAATTTAAGCCCCATAAATTCTGATTTAATCGTTGATCAACTACTTTGAAACTGCTTTCACTTTGGGATAGTAACCATTGTCCCCAAGGGGTTTGGCGCTTGTCTTCAACTTGGCTAAGTGTGGCTAA
>JBFRWQ010000533.1:0-4075 GCA_051439665.1 Microcystaceae cyanobacterium
AAGATGTATTTTATGAACGGGTGTTAAGACAGTCATTTTAGTGATCAGTGATTAGTGATTAAGTTATATTTATAGTTAATAGTTAATAGTTCTTGAATCCATTGTCAAGCATTTTAGTTATAATTCATAATTCATAATTCATAATTCTTTAATTCCTCTCGCTTTTAAAAGAACTTGACGTTTTTTACGAGCAATTTCTTGAAGGTTAATAATTCTATCTGTTTCATCGACAATTTCTCCCGTTAAAACTTCAATGACATCCTCTAAGGTAACAATTCCTGCCACACCACCATATTCATCTAACACCACCATTAAATGTTCTCGATTTTCTTGGAACTGCTTTAATAGTTTATCAGCTTGAATAACTTCTGGGACAAAGCGCACAGGTCTAATTAAGTCACTTAATCTTTCCGTTTGTTTCCCTTCAATTAATGCCGTTAATAACTCACTTTTTAAAGCAATTCCTAAGACTTCATCAATTGATTCTCCACTAATAATAATGCGACTATGTTGGGATTTAATAATCTCTTCCTGACAATCTCCTAAGCTTAAATTGCCTGATAAATGAGTAACAATAACTCGTGGAGTCATCAGATCAGCCGCCGTTAAATCATTGAGTTGAAAAACCCGTTGGATCATTTCTGCTTCATCATCTTCGATCACCCCTTCCTTATAACCAATGTTAGCTAAAAAGCGAATTTCAGTTTCATTGGTAGAAGGTAGTTTCTTCCCCTTGGTGAAAGGACTGGTTACTTTTTCAATTAACCAAACAAGGGGGGTAAAAATAAAGGTTAAGAAGCGAATAGGGATAGCGATCGCTAAAGAAATCTGAGTTGCATATCTTTCACCAATGGTTTTGGGGATAATTTCAGCAAAGAGAATGATTAAAAGGGTTAAAATAGCTGAAAAAAAACCGATCCAAGTTTCTCCTAAGACAGAAGCAGCTAAACTCCCAATAACGATACTTCCAACAATATTAAATATATTATTGATAATCACTATAGTAGCAATGGGACGATTCATCTTTTGCCGAATTCCGTAGAGTGCAACAGCAGAAGGGCGTTTAGATTGGGCTAATTGGCGAACTTTAACCAAAGGTACTGAAAATAGGGCTGTTTCCGAGCAAGAACACATTGCCGATCCCAATAAAACGACCAAAACCACCACTAAGATTTGCAACATAAGAAAGGGGTGAAAGATTTTACTAAAATTATAGACTTCTCTCGAAAAGATTTAAACGCTAGATTGAACTAAGTGTAAATACTTAAAAATGGTTAAGGATCGGGGGATGAGCGTCTATATGATAAAAAAAGGATTCTGAAAAAGGTTATCAACTATGATCTTGATTCTGATCTAAAATTTACTGACCTAATAACATGAAGCGCCCTGCAATAAATTGACAGGGCTAATAGGGATCGTTATCTAAAGATAACTAGATTAGGGATTAACGAGTAAGGTATGACTTAATTAATTCTACATTCTTGTGCTAAACTGTCACAGCTAAGTATTGATCAATTACCTTACGAAATTCACTCTTCTGTTTAATTCCTCGCATTTGTTCCACCAAATCTTTATCCTTGAAAAATTGTACTGTTGGTGTACCTGTTACTCCTGCGGTTTCAGCAATTTTAGGATCGTCTTCGATGTCAATTTCAACAAAATGAATTTTTCCTTCGTATTCAGCCACCACTTTATCTAACATGGGTTTTAAGGTACGACAAGGACCACAAGTGGGGGATACATATTTAACCATAATTAAGCGATCGCTATCATGGAATAGTTTACGCAAGGCATACCCCCCCACATGACGGGTATTATTAAGATCAAAGGTGTCCTCTGTATCGGCAACAGTCTCTGAGGCTGTATTTTCTACGGTAGGCGCTTCCTCTTCTTCGCTTTGATGGTATTCTTGGATCAAATTATGCTCAGATAACCATCTTTCTGCTAATAACGCAGCCATACACCCAGTTCCCGCCGCCGTAATTGCCTGACGATATTCGTGATCCTGTACGTCTCCTGCGGCATAAACCCCTTCTACATTGGTGGCCACACTACCTGACTGGACTTTAATATAACCTACATCATCAAGGTCTAATTGCCCTTCAAAAAGGTCTGTATTAGGGATATGACCGATCGCATAGAAAAGTCCTTCAACGGGTAATTCTGACGTTTCCCCTGTTTGATTATTTTTTACCTTTAACCCTTCTAGTTTATTCCCTGTGCCAAAGACATCGACCACTTGCGTATTCCAGTGAACCGTAACCTTCTCGTTATTTAATACCCGATCTTGCATGGCTTTACTGGCACGCAAGACATCCCGACGCACTAAAAGATGGACATGAGAGCCATATTTTGTTAAATAAACCGCTTCTTCAGCAGCAGAGTCTCCTCCACCAATGACAGCTAACTCATTCCCCTTAAAGATAGGACTTGCACCGTCACAGATAGCACAGGCAGAAATACCACTACTCCAAAATTGGCTTTCACTGGGTAAATTGAGGCGTTTGGCGGTTGCACCCGTGGCGATAATGATGCTGTTGGCTTGAACTTCTCTTTCCGTTGAGCGCACTGTAAAGGGGCGCTGACTCAGATCAACTGACACAACATCCTCGGTATAACATTCTGTTCCCCATCTCTGGGCCTGCGCTTTCATCCGTTCCATCAGTTGAGGTCCTGTAATTCCTTCAGGAAAACCAGGGAAATTTTCCACTTCTGTGGTGGTCATTAATTGACCCCCTGGAATTCCCCCTGCTTGAAGTCCTTCAAACATTAAGGGCTTTAAATTGGCTCTGGCCGCATAAATAGCTGCTGTAAAACCCGCAGGACCCGACCCAATGATAACGACGTTTTCAACCGTAGAATTAACCATTCGCTTTAAATTAAACTCATAACGACTACGCTTAATATATTATAGCATGAAATTAAAGGCTGAGTGCTTTACAAATGTTAACAATCGCTCAAACCCTTACGGTAAGGAGGTTTAAGACCGTGTAAAAGGAAGAAAATGCCCCCAAGACCCCAGCAAGAAATTAACAAGACGTAACAAATAAAGGGTCAACCACAGTGTATAAAGTTAATTTGAGAGGTTCAAGCAAGTGTTAAAACCTAATACTGGTCGCCTTTCTTCCTCTTGTCCCCAACTTTCCTCAGACGATTATGGTGTTTGATCAGGCTTACTTGAAAAAAAGGAAGTTTGAAGAACTGTAAAGATTAGGAAGTCGGGCTTAGGTCTAGTAAACCAAATGACTTAAGCTATTCTATGTAAATCCCATAATTGGGGAATGTTCAAAAATCAATCCACATTATCTCGTTAGAAAGGAGACTTAGAATCAATGTTTGACGCATTTACTAAAGTTGTTTCTCAAGCAGACGCTCGCGGTGACTATTTAAGCGGCGCTCAGTTAGATGCTCTTAGTGCAATGGTTGCTGACAGCAACAAGCGGATGGATGCGGTAAACCGTATCACTGGTAACGCTTCTGCGATCGTTGCTGATGCAGCTCGTGCTTTATTCGCTGAACAACCCCAATTAATTACCCCTGGTGGAAACGCTTACACCAGCCGTCGTATGGCAGCTTGCTTACGGGATATGGAAATCATCTTGCGCTATGTTACCTATGCTGTTTTTGCTGGTGATGCAAGTGTTCTCAATGATCGTTGTCTCAATGGACTTCGTGAAACCTATGTTGCCCTTGGCGTTCCTGGTGCTTCCGTAGCAGCAGGTGTTAGCAAAATGAAAGATGCAGCGATCGCAATTGCTAATGATAGCAACAACATTACCCAAGGCGATTGTGCTTCTTTAATGTCTGAAATCGCTGGTTACTTTGATGCTGCTGCTGCTGCTGTTTCCTAAGCAATAAAGCATTGTAACTGTAACTTTCAACAGGGTATCTGGCCCTGCTGACTTCAAACCATCGGAAAACTTAGCAAACTTATTTGGGAGATACGAACACCATGAAAACCCCTTTAACCGAAGCTGTTGCATCTGCTGATTCTCAAGGACGTTTCCTCAGCAGCACCGAAATCCAAGTGGCTTTTGGTCGCTTTAAGCAAGCAACCGCCAGCTTACAAGCTGCT
>JBFRWQ010000534.1:0-3572 GCA_051439665.1 Microcystaceae cyanobacterium
TTCGAGAATGGGACTGTCCCCGATGTGGAACTCACCATGACAGAGATCTTAACGCAGCTAAAAACATTTTGGCCGCAGGGCTTGCGGTTACGGTCTGTGGAGCGAGTGTAAGACCTGAGCAGAGTAAGTCTGGAAAGGCAACTGCTAAGAAGCAGAAACCTAGATTGTGAGGTCTAGGAATCACCTTCCCTTTTAGGGCAGTGAGGATGTCAAGAATCATCTTTTCTATACCAAGATCAAAGTCCCATGATCAAAAATCTCAATGTCAAACGTGCAGTCCTTAGTTCTATAATTGTTTATTTATTCGCAGTTACAGCATTTGTCGGCTCATTTTTTGTTCCATTAATGTCTAACCCTGAACTTCAGGCTAATCTAGCTTTAATGATTGCTATTATTCCTGCTGCCTCTCTGGGCGCACATATATATTACCGTAAAGATCATCAGACAAATGGGTTTGTTTTGGGAGTAGCAATGTTCATTGGTGCAATCATTTTAGATGCCCTAATTACAGTACCAGTATTTATTATGCCTAATGGCGGAAATCATATTACCTTTTTCGGCAACCTTGGGTTTTGGTTAATTGGTGTAGAATATATAAGTGTTGTAGCTGTCTATAAGCAGATTGAGAAGGTTGTAAAATATACTAGGGTTAAAAAAGTATAGTGCTATAACTCTGTTGATGGGCAAAGCCCATCCTACTCTAACATTCTTAAAACTGCCATAATTTGGCCGACAGCAATTGCGCCATCATTGGGAGGAAGATGACGATGAGTATAAGGATTAAACTGTTTTTCTTGTAATGTTAATAGGGTTTTTTCTGTGAGATAAGCATTTTGAAAACACCCTCCCGTTAAGACGATTGTTTTAAGCCCTACTTGTTGAGCAATTGTTGCAATAATTTCAACTAAGGTATTATGAAACTTAGCTGAAATAAGAGAAGCTGACATATTTTGTTGCATATCTTCTAAGATTTCTCTGATCATCATTTGCCAATAAATAATGCCCTGCTCAGATATATTAAAAGAATAATAATCATCACAATCAAGCTCTGGTAATGTAAATTCTAAAGCCATTGCTGCTTGTCCTTCAAAACTGACTTTTTGATAACAGCCTAATAAAGCAGAGACTCCATCAAATAATCGTCCCACACTAGAGGTTAAGGGTGCATTTAAAGAGCGCTTGAGAGATGTTTTCAGCAAAGTTAACTCCTGAGAGGTAAATGCAGATAAGATTGATTGAGGAAGCATTTCTAAGGTAGGATCAATGGTATAAATTAAGCCTAATGCAACTCGACGTGGTTCTTTAATGGCTTTATTTCCTCCTACTAAAGGAAAGGGATCAAAATAGGCCATTCTTTGATAATCATGGTTATTAATTTGTATAAATTCTCCACCCCAAATTGTGCCATCATCACCGTATCCTGTCCCATCCCAAGCAACTCCTAAAACAGGCGTTTTTAATTGATTATCTGCCATTGCTGCTAAAATATGGGCATAATGATGTTGAACGGGAAAGACTTGAATCCCTTGAGAATTAGCATATTGAGTCGAATAGTAATTCGGGTGTTTATCACAGGCAATAATATCAGGTTTAAAATCATATAAATTACTTAAACTATCCATAACTTCTGTGAAAGCTTCCCCTGCTTTTTCTGTCCCTAAATCGCCAATATGTTGACTAATAAAGATATTTTCATTGCGTAAAATTGCAACAGTATTTTTTAATTGTCCGCCAACCGCTAAGATAGAAGCAGATGAGGTATTATTGTTAATCGTTATAGGAAAAGGGGCGTATCCTCTGGCACGACGGAGCAGGATAACTTGATTATTCATTACTCTTGCAATAGAATCATCAATCGGGCGAATAATTGGTCTATTGTGAACTAAGAATAAATCGGCAATTCCCTTTAATCGTTTTAATGCTTCATGTTCATCAATACAAATAGGTTCATCTGATAAATTACCACTGGTAGCAACAAGGGGAATAGATAACGCTTTTAATAAAAGATGATGTAGAGGAGTATAGGGCAACATAATGCCTAAATAAGGATTATTAGGCGCAATAGAAGCAGATAAATATCTATCTTTATGCTTTTTAAGTAAAACAATAGGACTTTGAGGAGAAGATAATAATTCTTTTTCTAGAGATGAAAGATAACAATCTTGTTCAATTCTTTCTAGAGAAGGATACATTAAAGCGAAGGGTTTATCAGGACGATGTTTACTCTGTCGCAGTAATTTAACCGCCGTTTCATTATGACTATCAACCATTAAATGAAATCCTCCTAACCCTTTAATGGCTAAGATTTTACCTGCTTTAATAGCTTCTACGGTTAAAGTTAAAGCTGCTTCATGGGTGGCTAAAATATTACCTTCTCTATCCCATAATTCTAAATGAGGACCACAAACAGAACAAGCATTCGGTTGAGCATGAAAGCGCCTATCTAAAGGATTATCATACTCATTTTTACAATTTTTACATAGTTTAAAATCCTTCATCGTCGTATGGGGACGATCATAGGGTAAGGCTTCAATAATGCTGTAACGAGGACCGCAATGGGTACAATTAGTAAAAGGATAACGATAACGCCGATTTGTCGGATCAAATAGTTCTTTTAAACAATCAGAACAAGTGGATAAATCGGGTAAAACAATGGCATTTTTATCACCCTGTTCACTTGAACGAATTTCAAAAGATTGATAGTTAGCTAAGTTTAATTCTTCAGTTTCTAAAGATTGAATATAAGCAGCAGGTGGCTTATCTTTTTCAATGCGTTGGATAAATGAATTTAAAGTTGAGGGGTTTCCTTCGACTTCAATGGTTACACCACTGGCTGTGTTATTTACCCAACCTGTTAGATTTAATTCAGTTGCTAGGCGATAGATAAAGGGGCGAAATCCCACACCTTGAACTGCACCTTTGATTGTAACTTTTAAGCTTTTTTTCACTTTAACCAATAGTAGGATAGGCTTTGCCCATCTTAACAAGATTATAAAATATGGGCAAATTTAACCCTATTAACCATAAACTTTCTGATAATAATCTTGATAGTCTTGTGATAGTAAAGGTTGCCACCAATCGGGATGATCTAAATACCATTGAATGGTTTGTTTTAACCCTTCTTTAACCGTTACTTCAGGAGTCCAACCTAATTCAGTTTTAATTTTAGTCGCATCAATTGCATAACGACGATCATGGCCAGGGCGATCTTTGACAAAGGTAATTAATTGCTTGGCGGGTTTAACAGGAAGATCAGGGGCTAATTCATCCATTAAGTCACATAATAAGGTAACTAAATCAATATTTTGCACCTCATTATTACCCCCAATATTATAGGTTTCTCCTGCTTGTCCTTTGTGTAAGACTGTATCTAAAGCACGACAATGATCTTTAACATATAACCAATCTCTCACATTTGTTCCATCACCATAAACAGGTAAGGATTTGCCCAGTAAAATATTAATACACATTAAGGGAATTAATTTTTCAGGGAAATGATAGGGACCATAATTATTAGAACAGTTAGTAATAATAGTAGGAAGTTGATAGGTATGATAATAGGCACGAGCTAG
>JBFRWQ010000535.1:0-3442 GCA_051439665.1 Microcystaceae cyanobacterium
AGTGATACAGTCTTAATTGATAAGGAAGAGCAAGGGTTAACTTTTAATAAGAAAGAAACTGTTTCTTCTGTTCCTGTGGAAGTTTTACCTAATAGTGTAATTTGATGGGCAAAGCCCATCCTACTTGGCAAATATCTGATCTAGTGGTGTTGTTGGGCTAAAGCCCTTCCTTAGATTGCTTGCGTTTGATCCAAAAAAGTTAACAGAAAAGTAACCAAACTAGGAAAGATAACAATTAAGGCTAAAACTAATAACTGTAAAATAATAAACGGAATCACCCCTTTATAAATCTCTTCTGTTTTAATAGAACGTGGCGCAACCCCTCTGAGATAAAAGAGTGCAAAACCAAAAGGAGGGGTTAAAAAAGAGGTTTGTAAATTTGCGCCCATAATTACCCCATACCAGATTAAATCCATTTCTAATGTTTTCGCTACTTCCCGAAATAAAGGAATCACAATAAAACAAATTTCAAAGAAATCCAGAAAAAACCCTAAGATAAAAATGGTCAACATACTAACCAATAAAAAGCCAATTTGTCCTCCTGGTAAATTGGTTAAGAGGTTAGACATAAAGCGATCTCCTCCTAACCCTCGAAACACCAAAGAAAAGGCTGTTGAACCAATTAAGATCATAATAACCATTGTAGTGATGCGCAAAGTGGCATCACAGGCTTTTTTCAATGTATCCCAACTCAATTGACGGTTTAACCCTGCTAAAACCATCGCTCCTAATGATCCCACTGCTCCCGCTTCCGTTGGCGTAGCGATACCAAAGAAAATACTACCTAAGACCACAAAAATTAAGATTAAAGTGGGTAACATAGCAGAAAAGACTCTTTTTCGTAAGTCTGAGGCTTCAATCATTCGGACTTCTGTGGGTAAGGCCGGCGCTAAATCAGGACGAAGAAAGGCTGTAATCACCACATGAAGAGCAAAGACACCTGACATCATTAAACCAGGGATTAATGAGCCAATAAATAAATCACCAACAGGAACACCTAATTGATCCCCTAAAACAACTAAAACCACACTAGGGGGAATAATTTGCCCTAATGTTCCCGATGCAGCAATCACCCCTGTTGCTAGTCCTTTGTTGTAGCCATAGCGCAACATAATCGGTAAAGAGATTAACCCCATTGCGACAACGGTTGCAGCCACTACTCCTGTAGTAGCAGCTAGTAATGCGCCTACTACCACAACAGCTAAAGCTAACCCTCCTCTTAAGCGCCCAAACAGGATGCCCATTGTTTCTAATAAGCGTTCAGCAATGCCTGTTTTCTCCAACATTGACCCTAAAAAGATGAAAAAGGGGATAGCGACAAGGGTATAGTTGGTCATAATTGACTCAAAGATACGAGAAGGCAATAATCCTAATAAGACAGGTTTAAATGTGCCAACCATTGCGCCAATCATAGCAAATAGCATGGCCACACCACCGAGAGAAAAAGCTACAGGATAGCCAAATGCGAGGAAAATTAGCGCTCCAACAAACATCATCGGACCTAACCAGTCATACCCCTGCATCGTGTTGTTCCTCCTCTAAGGTTAAATGACCACTGAAAATTGCCCAATTTTTAATCGCTTCGGAAATACCTTGTAGAATTAAGAGAGCGAAGCAAACTAGAATCATCGTTTTAATGGGAGATGGAGGAATTCCTCCAGGATTAATGGATTTCTCATTTATTTTCCAAGAATTAGTTACAAAAACAATGGAAAAGTAAAACAGCATTCCTGAGAAGGGGATTAGAAAGAGAATTGAGCCGATAAAATTAATCAGCGCTTTATATTTAGCGCTTAAATCCTTGTAAAAAATATCGACTCGAACGTGTTCATTATGTTTTAAAGTATAAGCTGCTCCGAAAAGAAAGACTAAATCAAATAAATGCCATTGAATTTCCAGTAAGGTATTGGAGGTTAACTGCTGTTGGATTATTTGCCCTAGTTTTCCTAAAAAAACGTTAATTACTCCTACCCCTACCATAGCTAAGACTAACCAGTAGGTTAAGCGTCCTACCCATTCATTGAGGGTGTCAATCATTGTGGCAATTCTCAAGAGTTGTTGCAATGTTACCTCCCATTTGCTACGAGTCTGGCATTATATACGATTTTCTAGGCTAATGAAAATCATATTTGTGATGCCCAATCTGGATGATCACAAGCTGTATTGGTAGGGACGCAAGGCTTGTGCCTAAACCATAATATTTTAATAATTACAATGAACTGCATCCTTTACTTTTATTGTGGTTAAGTTATTTAACTTATATTTCGCCTCTTCCCCCTGTCCTCCTCAGTGTGATTTTTGATACAGTTTTTTCTAACAGCCATGTTAGCTTATTGATATAAATTATCAATAGTGAACCATTACCTGCTATCATGTCTGTATGTTCTAGCCATGATGAAGAGTTATCTGCCATCATCTGTTCTCATTAATGATAAGTCTTAGCAATTGTGCTTAACGAATTGGGGAGAGTGGGTGATGGCTTTTCCTGATCCAGACTTGTCCGATCTACAGTTTCCGACTGTTCACTGCTATAATACACAAACCGTTATCTTATGATTGCAACCTCTAAACCTGAGCTAACCATCCTAAAGGTAAGCATAAAACGACCAATCAGCCAGATAGAACACAATAGTTGGTATAAACCGACACTTTCTCCTGAGCATGGTGTTTTATTAGTGCTAATGGCATCCTTATTAACTGGTGCTTCCTTAGCACAAGCATGGAATTGGCAAACTACCTTGGCTTGTTTAGGTGCGTTTTTAGGTTTACAAGCAGAACATCCCTTAACTGTGCAGTTAAAACAACGACGTAGTTGGAAACTTCGTTATCTGATATGGTTCGGGTTGTATGGCACTGGAGCGCTTGTTATTGCGACGGTGTTAACCTTGCAACATCCTAGTTTAATTTGGGTGTGTTGTGGGGGTGCAATAGCGATGATGATCAATATGTTAGCAGTTGTACGTCGTAAACAGAAAATAATTGCCACAGAAATCGTTATGTTTACGGCTATTTGTCTTTCAACCTTATTTGCTTATGGAGCGACAGCAGATCAACTGAACTTGCAAGCCGTTGGTTTGTGGGTATTAAATACTCTTTTCTTTTGCAGTGCAGTATTTACGATCAAATTACGAAAAACCAAAACGAGTTCCTTAAGAGGTGGTTTAATTTATCATAGCAGTGCGATCGCTATTCTTGCCCTATTGTATGGTTTAGGCGCATTGAAGCTATTAAGCGCTTTAACCTTTATGATTGCCTTGTTAAAATTACTTGTGATTATTTGGCAACGAAATTGGTATTGTAATTGCCGTTTCGAGCATATTGCTCGCTTTGAGACTTATTTTGCCCTTATTTACACAGCTTTAGCCTGTCTGACTGTTTTACCTGCCCATTTACCCCCAACTGGGTAGATTATTCCTTAATAACCTATAAATCAGATTGACAT
>JBFRWQ010000536.1:0-8558 GCA_051439665.1 Microcystaceae cyanobacterium
TAATTGGGGCAATTATTCTGGCAATCCTAGTAATATATCCTTTTCTTCGCAACTTTGCTGCAACTGTCATCACTGCTTTAGCTATTCCTATCTCTTTACTAGGAACACTCATTGTCATGGCTTGGGCGGGATTTAACCTAGAAACCTTAACCTTATTGGCGTTAGCCTTAGTAATTGGCATTATTGTCGATGATGCCATTGTAGATGTGGAAAATATCGCTAGACATATCGATCAAGGGGAAAATTCCCGACAAGCAGCGATTAAGGGGACAGATGAAATTGGCTTGACAGTGGCTGCTTCTACCTTAACAATAGTCGCTGTTTTCCTACCTATTGCCTTAATGGGCAGCACATTAGGTCAATTTTTTAAGCCTTTTGCCTTGACAATCTCGGCTGCTGTGATTACCTCTCTGTTAGTCGCTCGTACACTCTCCCCTGTCTTAGCGGTTTATTGGTTGAAACCTCGTAATCAAAAAGCCTCAGCCCCAGACAATCCCTCCTTACCCTTTACTAATCATTATCGTAACCTCTTAAATTGGTCATTAGATCATCGAGGATTAATTATTTTAATAGCGCTGGGTAGTTTTATCTTAGGACTGGTTTTAATTCCTTTTATTCCTCAAGGATTTGTTCCCCAATTAGATAGGGGTGAGTTTAATATTGTCTATAAAATACCTACTCCTAAACTGAAGAAAAAACTAAACAATGCCGATCTTAATACCTTATCCAAAGGGGAACAAAATACAGGGGGAGCATTTAATTGGGTAGGAAGTTTAGGCCAATCTCCTCAGCGTATTGTTTTAAGAAAAACCCGACGCACTGGGGAAAAATTAGAAGAAGTGGTATTACAGCAAAACGAAGTTGAATCTGTCTATTTAGTATCAGGGTTACGGGGTGATCCCACTAGGGGTAAATTATATGTCAAATTGAAAAGAGAGCGCAGTTTAACCACCAGTCAAGTACAAGCACAAATTAGAAAAGCGCTACCTGAATTGTCAGGTGTCTCTGTTAGTGTGGAAGATATTGTCTTTGTTGAAACTGCCAATGATGCACCCTTAAAAATAGCCTTATTAGGGGATAATTTAGAGCAACTGAATGAAGTAGGGCAACAATTTAAAGAAGCAGTTACCCAATTATCAGGAATTGCCGATATAGATATTACCCAAAATGATTCAGAGCAAGAGATACAACATTATAATGAGAGAAGGGCAGTTTTTCTCAGAGGGAATTTAGATGAAAATACAGCACTAGGACAAGCCACTCAAAGAATTCTTGCTTTAGCACCCTCAATTATCCCTGATGAGATTGGGATTAAAGTGTTAGGAGATTCTGGGCGCTCTCAGCTTATTTTAAAAGAATTTGCTGTTACCTTAACCCTTTCTATTATTTGTATGTTAGTGGTTTTGTATCTTCCCTTTAAGCGCTTTTTAGAGCCAATGGTAGTAGGATTATCCTTACCTCTTGCCCTAGCAGGTGCCATGTTTGCCCTCTTAATAACTCAAAGCGATTTTGGTATGATTTCCCTAATTGGTTTAATTTTCCTGTTAGGCTTATTAGATAAAAATGCGATTCTGTTGATGGATTATATTAATCAACTTCGTCAACAAGGAATGAGTCGCCGAGAGGCAATTTTAGAAACAGGGATGGTAAGATTACGTCCTATTTTAATGACTACTTTTTCCACTATTTTAGGGATGATGCCTATTGCTTTAGGCTTAGGAGCAGGCGCTGAATTACGGCAACCCATGGCCGTGGCGATTATTGGCGGTTTAATTGCCTCTTCCCTGTTAAGTTTAATTGTTGTGCCTGTTTTATACACCTTATTAGAGGATGGTTGGCAACAAATTAGTAAAAAAATAGGATTGTAGGATGGGCTTCGCCCATCAATCCCTTTACTTAGGGCTTGCTGAATAACTAGAAAGCTATGATCTATCAAGGTTTTGGGATACTTCCTAGACAAAAAAGTGCAAGAAAGGGTAATGTAATATCTCGAAAAGCACTTTTGCCTCTTTTAAATCATCATAATCTCTTCTCCTGCCCCCTGCCTCCTGCCCCCTGCCTCTAAAACCCCACCAAATGACTTTTTCAGCAAGCCCTACTTATTGGACTTGAACCCTAAAACCATAGGATTGCCTGACAATAGTAGGATATGCAGGCGCTCTTAAATCAGGACACGTCCTGCTATAAAAACATCCCCCCCTCAGTGCTTTTTGTTCAGTATAGATACGAGAAGCCATAAACGCACTGCCATCTGTTACTTTACCAGCACCATAGTTACAGCGCCAATCATCTAAGCACCATTCCCACACATTACCGTGCATATCATACAAGCCAAACCCATTAGGGGGAAATGTTCCCACAACTGTTGTTTCCTCTAGATAGCTATAATAATTTGCTAGTTCTTTTGTGATAGTTTCTCCAAAACAAAAATGTGTAGAAGTTCCTGCACGACAAGCATATTCCCATTGCGCCTCGCTAGGAAGTTGATAAGTCTTGTTAGTCAAACGGGATAATCTTTGACAAAATTCCACTGCATCACGCCATGATATACTTTCAACGGGTCTTTTATCCCCTTGAAAATAGGAAGGTTCTAAGATTAATTCCCTATTGATAGTATCTAATTGTGCAATCGCTTTCCATTGTTCCTGTGTAATGGGATATTTTGCCATATAAAATGAGGGGACAGTGACTTGATGACGATACTGGTATTCATAATATACTCCCATTTCAAATGTTCCGCCAACAAGATAAATCATCTCTAGTTCTACACCATTGGGTAATATTTCGGTGAAATATTCAATCTCATAACTTTCTGTTTTAATAATTTTTCCTTCTTTATTCACTTTGGGTGTTTTAATAGTCACTTTTTGTAAATCTATTGGCTCAGTTGGTATTGGTTGCTCTCTAGTTGCTGGTAAAGACTGATTTTGTTGATGTTCATTTAACCAGTCTTGCCATTGTTCATCTACTTGGGTATTCTCATTAATGATAATATCTTTAAAGGATAAAACTTGACTCAGATTAACCCCTTTTAAATTAGCATCTGCTAAATTTGCCCCTGTAAAATCAGCGCCCTCAAAATTACAGTTTTCTAACTTTGCCCCTTGAAAATTGACATTCCTAAAAGATACATCTTTAAAGGTTAATCCTGATAAATAAGTATTTTGAAAATTGGAATGATCAAATCTTGCTCCTTGCCAATTAATTAGTTCAATACCATAAATTTCGGTTAAATAATCAAAATCAGCTATATCAATTCTCGATAAATCAGCATTTTTAAAACTAACTTCTTTCGTGATTTCACTACCTTCAATACCAGAAATAAACCTGTCAAATCCAATTACACCTGTAAAATTAGCATTAGTAAAATCCGCTCCACTAATTAATCCTGATGTTAAGGAAGCTTCTTGAAAATTTGCCCCTGTACAATTAGCATTTTCAAAGTTGATATGTTCATCATTACAGTTGACTCGGCTAAAATTAGTATTAACACAAATAACATTATTAAAAAGTTCGCCTAATTCTGCATCACTTAAATCTGCACCTTCTAAACAAGCGCCAGACAAGTAACCTAATTCTGATTTAGATAAATTAGCATTTTTTAAGTTAGCATTACTAAACTCAAAGTTATATAACCTAGAGTTGCTTAGGTTTACCCCTTCAAGATTTGCACCAGTTAAATTAATTAAATCGTCAAAGTTTAACCATATATTGCTGAGATCAACTCCTCTTAAATCTCTATTCTCTCCCCCGTCTTTAACTAACTCTACTATTAATCTCCACTTCGGATCAAGTTGGGTTGTTTCGTCAATTTGACTATCTCCTAAGTTAGTTCCTTGTAATCTTGCTCCTCTTAAATTTGCACCACAGAGATTCGTTTCCACTAAATCACACCCTCTTAGATCAGCATTGCTTAAGTCAGTATTACTCAAATCAAGTCCCATTAGATCATTTCCTCGCTCAAATCCTAACTTTTTAAGTTCCTCTAATAAATTTTCTGTATTTTCTTGTTTAAGACGATCAATAATAGCTTGTCTCTCTTGTAAGGAATGTCCTGGCAATAAATAAGAATCACTTTGGGGGAAATAAGGATTCATCCTATATCCTTTCTTTTGCTTAGATGCAACTAAATCATGATAAATTTTTTCCGCTTCTTGCCGAGAAACAGGATTCTTTGTTTTTGTGCCTTGTCTCAGTTTTGTACCCGTTCTCCCATAAGCATAGTTAACATGATATTGTTCCCATGCAAGGTAAACAATTTCTACCTCATAGACTTTATCAGATTGTTGATCTTTATAGGAAAGAGATGCTTTTCGATAGGAAAAAAGTCCTTGTTCAATAGACATTTATTTGTCCTCTTAGATTATTTTCCGATGGGATAGTACAAACTACTTAACTATTTTATAACAAATCCTCGTACATTCTGATCTTCAAGAGCAGCAACCCTATGGACTCTCATAACATTATCTGGAAAAAGTCAGCAAAAAAAGAACTAAAAAAGCTTGATAAGCTCATCCCCAAAAATTAAGTGACTGCTTATAAATACTTACAGTACAATGAGGTAGTTAAAAATTTGGTTAGGGCCCTATGCCTTGTAATTTTATGAACAAACTATTTATTTCTACCTCTTTAATGATATTAGCTCTAGGAACTGGACTAGGGACACTAAGCTATACCTTACCTGCTCATGCTCAATATAATGACTCCTTTGTCCCAGATTCAACTGCCCGCAAGGAGCAACTACGAGATTTACTGCGTCGAGGACGAGATTATGTGGATTCAGGAAACTATGATCAAGCGATCGCTACTTATCAACAGGCTGCTAGGATAGACCCTGATAATGCGAGAATATTTTCAGGCATGGGCTATTTATACGCACAATTAGGGAATTATAATGCTGCTGCTCAGGCTTATCAGCAAGCGCTTTCCTTAGAGCCTAATAATCCTAAATTTTACTACGCTCTTGGTTATAGTCTCGCCAATGCAGGTGATAATGGTAATGCAGCCGCTGCCTATTACTATGCAATTCAGTTAGAACCTCGCAACATCCAAAATTATATTGGTTTAGGAGTCGTTTTATTGCGTCAGGAAGACTTTGAAGGGGCAGTGGAAGCCTATCAGCGTGTGATTGCCCTAGATCCCAATAATCAGCAAGCTCATGAGATTATGGGAGCTTCTCTCGTGCAGCAACAACGCACAGCAGAAGCAGTTCAATTTATTAACTCTGCACTACAAAAATTTCCTCGCAGTAGTGAGTTTCGTCTGCAATTAGCTAGTATTGCATTAGACCAAGGAGATTTACAATCAGGTTTACAGTATCTAGAAGAAGCAGGTAGAATCAATCCTCATAACACTTTTGTGCAGTTAAAAATTGCTAAAATACTTGAACAAAAGCAGAATTATGACGAAGCGCTTCGAGCCTATCGTCGGGTAACATACACAGATCGCAATTCCATAGATGCTAATTTAGGGATGATGCGTGTTTCGTATGCCCAACAAGATTATTTAGGTGCAATTGTCGAAGCCAAAGACGTACTAGATATTAACAAAAATAACCCTCAAGCCCATTATTACTTAGGACTGGCTTATAAAGAAAGAGGACGGAAAAGAGAAGCGAAACCCGCTTTAAAACAAGCTCGTCAACTTTACCAGCAAGAAAATGATCAAGAAATGGTTCAACAAATTGATCAGCTTTTAGAAGAATTGTAGTTGGAGTAGTAACAGGCTAGAAGCCTGTACCACATTAGTGAATATTATCCTGTGTTATAGATATCTTGCCTGTGATTTAATGATTAGTGGCTGTGCTTACTGTCCCATCATCTTAGTTATTTGTAAGATTATCTTAAAATAGTAAAGACTGACTAATCTTATGCTCTTACTTACAAATGCCCTTACCCCGTCTCATTACTCTTATTGTTGGCTTAAGCATTATTTTGGGGCTATTTCTCTGGCTCATCCACGCAATCTATCGTTTATATCTACAAATATCCTTTACTGCTCCTCTTCTCGCTAATCTACTGATCTTTTTAATTATTATCCTCTTAGGATTATTAGTTTTTGGCTTCTTTTACTATTTTGACCCATTAGGACTACAAAAATCTAATAAATTAACCCGTAAACGGCGTAGAAAAGTTAGACTCCCTGAAGCAAAGACAGACGCAGCCCAAGAAACCTTAAAAGCTGTTCGCCGACAGGTTAAGCAAATTCAAGATAATGTGACCAAAAAAGCGCTACTCAGTCGTTCCCAAGAGATAGAAGAGAGTTTAGCTAGAGGTGACTTAAAAGTGGTGGTATTTGGCACAGGTTCAGCAGGTAAAACCTCCTTAGTCAATGCTTTAATCGGGGAAATGGTAGGAGAGGTAGAAGCAACAATGGGAACAACCCAAATGGGTCAAACCTACCGATTACACCTGAGAGGATTACAGCGTGAGATTCTTGTGACAGATACTCCTGGTATCCTAGAGGCTGGTATTGCAGGAACAGAACGGGAAAAACTAGCGAGACAATTAGCCACAGAAGCTGATTTACTGTTATTTGTCGTAGATAATGACCTCAGACAGTCAGAATATGAACCCCTACAAGCGCTGTCAGCCATTGGCAAGCGCTCTTTACTCATTTTTAATAAGATTGATCTTTATACCCCCGAAGACGAAGAAATCATTATCAAGCAACTGCGTCAACGGGTAGAAGGAATTATTAAACCTGCTGATATTATTCCCATTGCTGCCAATCCTCAACCAGTTAGACTAAAAAATGGAGATATCTTTCAACCCGAACCAGAAATTATTCTGTTAATTAAGCGATTAGCTTCTGTTTTAAGAGCCGAAGGAGAAGACTTAATTGCTGATAACATTCTCTTACAATCCCAGCGCTTAGGAGATGAAACTCGTAACCTCCTCAGTCGTCAAAGAAAACGCCAAGCTGATCAGATTATAGATCGTTATCAGTGGATTGGTGCAGGGGTCATTGCTGTTACCCCTTTACCCGTTGTTGATATGTTAGCAACGGCAGCAGTTAATGCTCAAATGGTGGTAGAAATTGGACAGGTTTATGGCTGTGAAATTAATAGCGATCGGGGACGAGAATTAGCGCTCTCGTTAGGAAAAACCCTGGTCAGTTTAGGAGTCGTCAAAGGGGCAGTAGAACTATTAGCCAAAGCCTTACAATTCCATGTAGCAACTTATATCATTGGCAAAGTCATTCAAGGAATAACAGCAGCCTATTTAACAAGAATTGCAGGAAAAAGCTTTATTGAATATTTTAGACATGATCAAGATTGGGGAGATGGAGGAATCACAGAAGTGGTTCAACGACAGTTTCAATTGAGTCGGAAAGATGAATTTGTCAAAGCATTTATTCAAGATGCGATCGCTAAAGTAATCCAACCCTTAAATGATTATTGGTCAGAAGAAGATGAGCCAGAACCGTTAGAGATTAAAGAAATGGAAGCTGTTCTCGAATCAGAGGATGATTGGTAAGCTAAGATCTCTTTAAACTGATTAGCTGATCATGTATCTAGAAAATAATAGCAGAAAAAAGCCTGCACAATGCAGGCTAAGAGATTAAACAAGTTTTACATAATTACAAAAACTTATCGTAATTGAATCGTTTTGGGGTTTTCAAACATGTGAACTGTATCAACAAAACGAGCAGTCATTGACTGGCTAGAAATAACCAAACTTTGGGTTCTTGCACCACCGTGGAAGAAACGCACCCCTTCCATTAAAGTACCAGGAGTAATTCCACAAGCAGCAAAGAGAACTGTTTCCCCACTAGCTAATTCATTTGCACTATAAACTCGATCAGCATCTTCAATACCCATTTCACGAAGACGAGCCAAGTTACCTTCCTTACTTTCCCCAATTAAGCCAGTTTTGACAATTTCAGGATCATAGATTAATTGTCCTTGGAAGTGACCCCCTAAACAACGCATAGCCGCCGCAGAAATCACCCCTTCAGGTGCAGCCCCGATGCCCATCAGCGCATGAATATTTGTTCCTGCAAAAGCACAGGAAATAGCAGCAGAGACATCACCATCACTAATTAAACGGACTCTGGCACCCGCTTGACGAATTTCTTGAATTAATTCTTTGTGGCGAGGTCGGTCCATCACCACAACCACCAATTCTTCAGGAGTCCGATCTAAACAATCGGCTAAAACATGAATATTATCAGTAGCTGATTTATTAATATCAACATGGCCTTTAGCGGCTGGTGGGGCTGCTAATTTTTTCATATAAAAGTCAGGTGCTGCAAATAAGCCACCTTTCTCAGAAATTGCTAAAACCGCCATTGAGCCATTTTGTCCGTAAGCAACAAGGTTTGTTCCTTCACAGGGATCAACTGCAATGTCGATTTCAATTAATTCTTCAGGATTACAGTAGCTGTTTGCATCTTCTTTGGTGCAAATACCCACTTCTTCACCGATATAGAGCATGGGCGCATCGTCCCGTTCTCCTTCACCAATTACAATGCGACCACGCATGTGAATTTTATTCATCCGTTCCCGCATAGCTTCAACGGCCACATGGTCTGCGGTATTTTTTTCGCCTTTTCCC
>JBFRWQ010000537.1:0-5185 GCA_051439665.1 Microcystaceae cyanobacterium
GACGACAATTATGTGATTGATAAGGTACTTTTGGTTAACAATGAGGATGAAATTACCATTGGCCAACCTTATGTTGAAGGCGCAACCGTAGAAGGAACAATTATGAGCCATCGACGGGGACGGAAAGTAATTGTTTATAAAATGCTGCCCAAGAAGAAAACTCGTAAAAAACGGGGACATCGCCAAGAATTAACTCGTTTAATGATTAATTCTATTAAAATTAATGGGGCAGTCATTGGACAAGCCGATAGCACTCCTGAAAATGCTGCAACCACCTCTGACAGTACTGAAGAAGAATAGGGCTTAATTTTTTGCCTACAATAGACATTAAACGCTTATTAGGAGACATCTAACATGGCACACAAGAAAGGAACGGGAAGTACCCGAAATGGTCGGGACTCTAGAGCGCAACGTCTGGGGGTTAAGCGCTACGGTGGAGAAACCGTAAGAGCGGGTAACATTTTGATTCGTCAACGGGGAACAAGAGTTCATCCTGGTAATAATGTGGGGATCGGTAAAGATGATACCCTCTTTGCTTTAATTGATGGGGTGGTTAAATTTGAATATAAAACCCGTAGCCGTCGTAAAGTTAGCGTTTATCCTGTAACAACTGAAAGCTAAGAGTTGAAGGAAATCGTTTCCCACAGTCACCTTCGTGCATCTGGGAAAAAGCGCTTCTCCACTCTGTTGTTTTGATGGGCAAAGCCCATCCTACCCTGTAGGGGCATCGCACTGCAATGTCCCTATCTTTATGATATGAAGCAGAGATGTTGCAGTGGGGGCAGAGTTTTGCGATGCGAAACCCCTACAACAAATTGTATTGGAGATAAAAGCGCTTTTGTACTTGGCTTTTTTGATGGGCAAAGCCCTACCCCGTGGGGGCATCGCACTGCAATGCCCTCCCACTGCAATGCCCCTGTATCTATGGGATGAGGGCGACATCGAAACAAACATTATAATTCAAAATGAAATTCGTGGGCTGCTTCTTCTTCTAACAGAATATTACCGACATCAAAGAGAAACTGCATGGTTCCTCGATAACCGACAAAGCATCGTAGGCCATTCCCTAAGCGGTCAAAAATCGGATATCCCATACGATATAGGGGAACTCCCAAGCGGTGAGATACTTGTTTCCCATGAGAATTGGTAATAATTAAATCTGATCCTGCAGCCAAATCTTCTAAGTCCTCCAAATCACCAATCGTGACATTTTCCACAGGTAAATCATTCAATAAGGGGGATTTCGTCGTTGTAACGGCTGCTTGTACTTCTGCTCCCATTTCTTTGAGTAACCAGCAGGTTTGATATAGTAAATCAGGTTCAAGCGCTAAAGATATCTTTTTCCGTCCAAAATAAAAATGGGTATCTAGGATAGCATCCTGTAATTGACGGCGCTGATGTTGATATTTAGGAGGAATAAAGGAAGAAGGGGGAAAATGAGGATCTTGCAGGGAACTCATAATCTGAGAGAGTTGCCAAATAAATTGGTCTGTTGCTTCTAACCCTGCTAAACGAGGGAATATCTCATATTTTGTGCCAAAGCGCTCTTCTAAAATCTCTGCACTATGACGCATACTTTCCCCAATCGCAAGGGTAAAGATAGAATTATCTAATTGTTGCAATTCTTGGAGAGAAGTTCCCCCTGATGTGGTTGCTTGAAATTCTTCTTCTAGGTGTCCATCGACAGACTGAGATAAATCGGGCAATACTAAAGGATTTAAGCCAAATTCTTGAACAATTTCTTTAATTTCTGCCACATCTCCTGGTGAAAGGGCAGACCCAGTTAAGATGGTTACTTGAGGTTTAGTAAAGGGTAAGGGGGGTACTGAGTCATCAGATGCTGCTTGATCGACAAACTCGCCGTATTCTGTGGAAACAATCGCTTCTACTGCTGCTTGATAACCATCTTGCATTGCCCCTTGATAATCTGGGGTAGAAACAAAGATAATGGGCAAATAATTTAATTCAGGATGATTTTTACGGAAAGATTTGATAATTCCTTTCATATCATCTCCACGGGTTTCTGTTAACCCAGTGGTAAGGAGACACATCATCTCAGGATTGGCTTTTTCCACTAAGGTAAAGATAGCCTGTTCGATATTTTCTTCCCCTCCTAAGATGGTAGCCACTTCCGTCATGGCTGTGGTAGCTAAGGGGATAGATTCTCTGAAATGGCGCACCAGAAGGACTTTAGCGAAAGCAGTACAGCCTTGAGAGCCATGAAAGAGGGGAACAACCTTTTTTAACCCTAAAAAGGCGAGTGCAGCGCCAAAGGGTTGACTTTGTTTAAGGGGGTTAACAGCGGCGGATTTTTTATTCTTTAGTATTGTTGTCATGACTTGAAAGGGGAGAGTAGGAAGTGTGGCGAGTGTGAGGAGAGAGGGGAGTGTGGGAAGCAGCAGTAACAAGTAACCAGAAATAAACTGATTACTGTTTACTGATTACTATTAACGATTAACTATTAACTATTAACAGCTAATTGTTCACTTTCAAAGGTTTCCCAAGGTGCAGGTTTGCGAACTTGCTTCCAAATAGGACTAGATAAGGCTTCATCCAATTCTTTAGCCATTTCTACCATTCCCACATAACCGGCATAGGGATGATGACGTTCCTGGTTAATATCGAGGAAGGGAATTCTGGCTTTGAGGGCAGTATATTGATTTCTTCCCCCTGCTACCAGTAAATCAGCTTTGGTTTTGGCAATGACTTGTAATAGCTCTTTCGGACTCCCTTTTTCTAGGGTCATCCCATCTTTACCCAAAAGCTTCTTGATTTTGGCTTTATCTTCTTCTGTACTTTTCTTCGTGCTAGTTGCCACTACTTGCATTCCTAAATCTTGGGCTGCTGACATAACAGACCAACTTTTTACCCCACCTGTATAGAGTACCATCCGTTTGTCTTTGAGACGTTCCCGATAGGGGGCAAGGGCTACATCTAGTTTAGCGGTTTGGTCAGCGATGAGCGCTTCTACTCGTTCTTTGAGCGCTTCATCTCCTATTTTTTCGGCAATATTGCGTAAGCAACGATTCATATCGGCAATGCCATAGAACGATTCCTCGATGTAAGGAATACCATAGCGCTCTTCCATTTTACGCCCCATGTTAATCAGCGCTTTGGAACAAATCATCACATTTAACTTAGCCCGATGTGCGGTACAAATCTCATCATAGCGAGCATCCCCTGTAATTTTGGAGAGAACTCTGATTCCTACCTTTTCAAAGAGGGGAAGCACACCCCACATTTCACCTGCGATGTTATATTCCCCAATCAGATTAATATCATAGGGCGTAGTATATTCAGGTTCTTTAGACCCAACCACATACTCTAACAAAGATTCCCCTGCTAAACGGTTGCCTAAGTTCTTACTACCGACAAAACCTGGAGAATGAACAGGAATAACGGGGGTTTCATACTTACTGGTTGCTGCTTGGCAAACCGCATCTAAATCATCCCCAATTAAAGCGGTGACACAAGTAGAATAGACAAAAACTGCAGGGGGGTTATAGCGCTTAATGACTTGGGCGATTCCTTTATATAACCGTTTTTCGCCACCAAAAATAATGTCATTTTCCGTAATGTCTGTGGTGAAACCCATTTTATAGGTTGTCGGACCCGATGACTGACTACCCCGTTGTCCCCAAGAATTCCCTGCACAAGCAATCGGACCATGTACGAGATGGGCTGCATCGGTAATAGGAACTAAGGCGATGGAAGCGCCATCAAACGCACAACCTCCCTGCGCAGCCCCTGGTTTAGCTTGTTGCTTACAGGATTTATTTTTGCCCTTTTCTCCCTTTTTATGGTTATGTTCGCAACCAGGTTCAGAGAGAAGCTCGTTAATTTTGCCTCTAGTCAGTTTCATAAGACTTTAGATTATGAATTCCGTGAATTAAAACTCCTTACCTTGGGTAAGGACTGAATTGAATGGCAAACCGTTGGGAAAATGACAACGGGATGTTAGGAACGTTATATCATAAGGAGTTTTGGGGACACAGAATATCTAGGGTCGGTTTTTTTACTTAAAAGGTACTCAGATTAATAAATCGATTGATATATCAGGGGTTGATAAGGTTTAGGGGCAGGGGTGCTAGTATTTGGCTAGGGAGGAACAGGCTTTTTTTGTACTTAAAGTTTTGATGGGTTGAGGGGGAGATAATGTTACTGATGAACCAATTGTCAGTTTTCCTTGAGTAGTAGGATGGGCTTTGCCCATCAAATCATCAAATTAACGCAACATCCACTCAGTAGTCCGACATAAGTAGTAGGATAGGCTTTGCCCATCAAATCATCAAATTAACACAGCATCATGGAATGATCCAGAGGAAGATATTTATAATGATGAAGCCTAAACCTCATTTTTGACAGGTTGGACTTGCGATAAGATTCCTGCAATAACTTTACGAGTTTTTGGTGTAGCAAAAATATTTTTTTAGAAGAGAATGGTAGGGTGGGCAAGCATAGTTAATACATAATCACCAAAAAATCTTAATAGCTTGCCCACCAAGGGGACAATTAATCATAATTAATCAAGATGGTGGGCAATAATCTTTGATAATAATGTTTATTGATCGCTTTGCCCCATTTGCCCACCCTACAACTAAGATATGTAGGGTTGATTAGGCGATAATTAACAGTTAATCGTAATGATTAAGAGAACAATTCGCCGTAACCCACCAGCCAAACATTATGATTATTTTAGTTTTTTAAAGGCAGACTTTGCCCCTAAACCGCCTAATGCGAATAAGCTTAATAAAGCACTGGGTTCAGGTGTCGTAACTGGGTCATCAGCAGGGGTTACTTCAATCGCTGACCATTGAATAATATCATCAGTATCAACACCAAATCCAGAAACAGAAATGGTTTGTCCTGCTGCAACGGTAAACTGATTAGCAAAGTTTCTTGTTCCTGTTGCAAAAGGTGAATTTTCTATAGAAGAGGAGCTACCTGCGGTTAAAGTAATGCTTTCATCTCCTTCTAATTGTTGAATATAGCCAACATTGTAACTAATGAGTTGCACAGGAGCGGAAAAACTCAGGTCAAAATTAGTAATCTCAGTCTCAGTAGATAAATTACCGAAGGCCACTATACCATCCGAATCCGCACTAAACAAGGTTGCTGGCGAAGGATTTGAGACAGTCAGAGTAATTCCATCAACAGTTTTAACAATGGTAGATAACCCACTATC
>JBFRWQ010000538.1:0-3240 GCA_051439665.1 Microcystaceae cyanobacterium
AGCAAGGCGGACTTGGCTGACGAAGGTAATCTTTCTGATAATCTAAAAGCTCGACGGGCTAAAACTAAGCCCGAAGCCATTGAACTATCAAGCCCATACATCGACATGAATTTAGTCATACCGATTAAACTCGAATAGGCAGGATTGAGAGAAATTAACTCAATTCCCATCCTTTCACAACGACTAGCTAGGACTTGCTGAAATTTACGATAGGCAAAATTAGATAACATTCGAGCGTACTTGATACTCGTTTCCCCTAACTTTCTTTTCTTTTGTTGAAAGTCTAATCTTTCAAGAGCAATTGGACATTGATATTTAAGGGCTACATCAACTAAAACTTGACAGACATCTCCTAATGTAGCCGTCGTTTGTTCAGTGGAACGGTCAGCTAAATTGAAACGAATCTGACCTTTATCTTGTAAATTTCCTTCAGAATCTATATAAGCCCATCCTACACAATTTGGATTAAAGTCTATCCCAAGTGCGCCATTTTTTCGATGAGATTGGTAGGGAACTTCAATCTGTTCAGTTGTCACAAAAATATACCACTTATCCTTTTTGTGAACAAAGCGATAACTTAAAGCTTGTTGATTATCTAACGCCCAATTAATGGTTTCTTGTCCATAAGGAAATTTGACATTTTCAATAACTATCTTAGCCGTTCGATTGATGATTTGATAGTTGGGATGATGTTGATACTTATCAATTAAGCAAGGGGGAATTGTAATTGCTAATGTTCCATCGGCTGTTAATTGACAGTTTTGACATCCTGCTTTTTCATCTTTGCTCCCTACATAATTGAATTCTTGGTGACGACGAGTTTGCCAATCTTTTAACCATTCTTCATGAGAAGCATAACCATTAGCTTCTAGATTAAACTGAGATTTCCAGAGTTTTCGAGAACCAAAGATTAATTGAGGAGGATAAGTTTGGAGGGAGTTTAATTTAGCTTGAAGTCGATGCAGTTTTCGTTTTTTATAATGTAATTTAGCTAAACTTTGCCCTCTGGGGGTTTTCTTTCTAGGATCTAAGGAGCAAGCGGGATAGTCTTTTCGTTTAGGAGAAGCTGTTTTTTGAGCATTTAACTTTTCTAGCTTAACTCGATTGGTTAAATTTTTGATGCTTTTTTTTAGTTGTTTGATTTGTTCTTCTAAGTCTTTAATTTGAGACTGATAACACTCCGTTCTCGATTTTATTTTTCCTTGGAGAAAAATTCTAATTGAGTTGAATTGACGAGCATTGATTCCATAAAGAATCTGATAGTCTTTTTTCAGTTGTTTGATGGTTTTTTTACTTTGGATAGCCCGATATAACTGCCGCTCAATGACACTAAACAAGTGACTGACATCTGTTAAGAAGTCAATGATTGTGTCAGGAGCTTTGGTAGAATAGGTGGCTAAGGTCATCTGAGTTGGGATGCTTTAAAAAAGGAAGGCAACTTGCTCATTTCACTATCATAGCTGATCAAGTGAGTAAGTTTAGTGAATTTTAGTTAACTTTAGTTAAGTTTTTGGCAGCAGTAGCCGAACCCCATAAAGGATAACAATAATAGTCGGCCATTAATTTAATTTTATGTATTGCAGACATCAAAGAAGGAAAGCAATTGTTTCTATATTGCATAAGCATTCTATAAGACTTGAAAGTGCTTAAACCGTCTCCTTATTGCTACTGACAGGAAGTAACCGAATCAAAGCCATGTCAATTTTACCTTCTTCGGCTTCTGTGATGTCTGCTCGAATATCAGGACCAAAAAACTTTTCAATTCGTTCCTGTTGATAATGCCATTTTTCGAGGGGAAGCTTAGGTGATTCAAACTCTAACACTAGGGTATAAGCTCCCTCAATTTCCTTTTCTTGAATGCCCACTAAATTAGGTCTTACTTCGTCATTGGGACTTAATCCTACTTTAACTAACGCTTCATCAAGATGGACTTCTTGCCCGTAGCGATAACGAGTCACATCTTTACGCAGTTTTGTTTGAGTTTCTGTGGCCTGTTCTTCTCTTAAGGCTAATACTTCATCGCTAGTGGGTGTAGTGAAGGGAATCGGATTAATTTCTGAGGATTTTAGGGCAAATCCTCCTAATAATAAGGGCAGTCCGTAGAAAAAACCCGCTAAATTAAGGGTGGCATTTCCCATCCCATAAGCAATAAACCCCATTAAGGTTAACAGACTTCCTACGACCATTCCCACTAGGGCTAACGGTATTTTGCCAAACATTTGTAACTTTTCCTATTGATAACTTGAAATATACCCAGAGATTAACCTCTCTGCTAACTGTCTATCATACCCTGTTAGGAGCTTTAGCCATAGTAGAAGAGGGAACTGAGCTAGTGAGGGGGGGAATAATAGAGACTTCTTTGAGGGGTTGGTGGGTGACACACTGCCAATAACAGGCGAATAGATCAGGTTGCTGGAAGCGTAAGGAAGCGATCGCAGGCGCTGCTGGAAACGGCCACAAACGATCAAAAAGAACATCAGGACTGGCGAGGCGAAATTGCAATAGATAAACGGATGGTGGTGCGTTAAGGGAATCTAGCAGTTGATAAGCAAGGGAATAGAGAGTTTTACGAATGCGATCAGGTAAATCTACTGGTTGCTGATAAGCATTGGGCATTGCTCCTTCTCCAATTACCTCACCGTAAAGGGGTCCCTTTACTGTCCACATAATCGGTAGCCACAAATCCCCTAATCCTGATTCGCTATCACAGATGGGATAAGCTAAACTTTCTTTGACCCATCTACGTCGAGCATGAATGTCTTTACAGTCATGATAGATGCGCTGAGTGGGACAATCTAACCAGTGGGGCAGTTGAATCGTTAGGGGACACACCACTAAGTTAGGATCGTGCAGTTTATTCTTGAGATCGCTAGACCACAGATCGGCTGCACTGCTAACATTGACAGGGGTTTCTGGGTTATCCTTAGCAATGGCTCGTTTGAGCGCTGTTACCATCTTTTCGGTGACAGGGGAAGCAGATCCGAGACTTCCATTGGCTTTGACTTGAGCATTGACGATAATGAGAACTTGACGCATTTTTTAGCCTACTTCAGTAAATTTCCCTATTTTTTAGATATATCGGTCTTAGTAACGAGCTTTACTTCTTAAAAGTCCAACGAGGTTGCCAGAACAGCTTGAGGAGAGGTAATCTATCTTGCTTCATAGGAGTTTGGTCGTACCTAACGATTAAGGTCTGCAAGATATAGTATATCGTTTTCGCTCCCGAAAACCAATGAGATT
>JBFRWQ010000539.1:0-8935 GCA_051439665.1 Microcystaceae cyanobacterium
AAAATGATGATTATTATGGACTGCAAAGTTTAGTCAGTTTTAATGTCACCGCAGGAACAACCTATCAGATCGCTGTGGATGGTTTTGGCTATAGCACGGGAGACATTGCTTTAAATCTTGACTTTGATCCCAACTCCAACCCCGATCCTGATTCTGGATTTGACATTGATATCAACTTCTCTGGTAACTGGACAGATGATCAACTAGCTATTTTTAGCGAAGCAGCTAATATGTGGGAAAGTGTTATTACTGCGGATATTGCCGATGTCTATACTTCCCAATATGGCTTAGTGGATGATCTAGTAATTGATGCTAGTTCTGTCAATATTGATGGAGAAGGTGGCATTCTTGGACAAGCTGGTTACACAATGCTTCGTAGCGATGGAAACCTTCCTGTTGCCGGTATCATGCAGTTTGATAGTGCTGACCTGAGTATGCTCGAACAAGAGGATCTATTACTAGATGTCATAGCTCATGAAATGGGTCATGTTCTTGGGTTCGGTACTGTATGGGAGCAAAATGGATTAGTGATTGATGAATTAACCGGTCCCCAATATATCGGAGACAATGCGCTTCAAGCTTACAATGACATTTTTGGAATCAACGCATCATCAGTTCCCTTAGCAAATACTGGTGGACCTGGAACTTACGGTTCACACTGGAACGAAAGCTTATTCGATAACGAATTGATGACAGGTTATCTAAATTATGGGGATAATCCTATGAGCTATATAACAGTAGCTTCTCTCCAAGATATCGGCTACGAAGTCGTTGCTCAAGAGGACTTTACTGACCTTTATACACCACCCAGTGTAGGAGGAATTCAAGCACTATCTTCTCTCAATAACTTGGATTCTGGCATAGCTGATCTAGTTGAATACGTCAACTCTCTCGAAATGCTTGAACCTAGTTTAGTAGAATTTGTCTAAACTCCAGCAATTAGATTTCTTCGGTTGAAGTAGGCAGGAGTAGGAAAGTTGGAAGAGGATTCTCACCTCTCCCAACTTCTGTTCGCCGTATTACAACTAATTGGTTAAGTTTTGAGTTGCACCATAGCGATAATGACCGATTACTTTGTAGTTAAAGAGCATATCTTCTAATTTTGGTTCCTGTCCGATATTGTGAACAATTAGGGGATTATTTTTCTTTTGAGATGTTTGACTAGATACAATTCCAATCTTCAGTAGCTAGAGACCCATATTGACACACTTGTTCTCATCCTAGCACAAAGCTGCTATGCTATAGATGGCAAACCCTGTCAGCCATTCATCCCACACCTTATGAGTTGATCTTTTTTTCGGGTCAAGTAAGGTGTGAACCTTCTTGCGGCGAACAGCTAACAAACAACTCCTGATCATTGTTCTGACTCAAATGACAGATTTTTTATTCCCCCTTCCCTCCCATTGGCCTCATCCCGATCTTTCCCTAGCCACATTTATTGCCCCTAATGCGGTCGTGGTTGGAGAAGTGACCCTTAAACAAGGATCAAGTGTGTGGTATAGTGCAGTGGTTCGTGGTGATGTGGAACGAATTGAGATTGGCGCTTATACAAATATTCAAGACGGAGCGATTTTACATGGTGATCCTGGTATTCCCACTATTTTGGAAGATTATGTCATTGTTGGACACCGAGCGGTCATTCACTCGGCCCATGTAGAACGAGGCTCATTGATTGGCATTGGCGCAGTTATTTTAAACGGGGTTCGCATTGGTGCAGGAAGTATGATTGGCGCTGGATCTATCGTAACCAAGGATGTTCCCCCTCGTTCTTTGGTCGTAGGTGTTCCCGCCCGTAAAGTACGAGATCTCAGCGATGAAGAAGCTCAGGGATTACTCGATCATGCCCTTCACTACGAAAAGTTAGCCCAAGTCCACGCAGGAAAAGGAAATGATTTGGGATTCACATCTACCCCCGATTAAGTTATAAATATATAGATGAAAAATATTTTAAGGTTTCCTTAATTATCACAACAGAGGTCAGTACATTATGGATTTTGATTGGAGAGTATTAGTTGTTGTTGGTCCAATTGCGATCGCAGCTACTTGGGCAGTCATTAACATTGGGGCGGCTGCCATTCGTCAAGTACAAGAGTTTCTTGAGGGTCGAGAAGCTTAATTTGATAATTTGAAGCAACCATTGGCTGTTTTTCTAGGAAAACAGCCATATCCTTCCATAAAAACCACCATAAATTACGTAGATCAATCGTTTCTTCTGAACTGCTGAACTTCCGTTCAAACAATTCCCGAAATAAACGAATTAGGCTAAACTTCTTTGACAATCGTAAACAAGTTCCTTACTATTTTTGGTATTCAATACAGGAAAATTAAACATGACAGATCGTAAACGTGCGCTGATTACAGGAATTACGGGTCAAGATGGCTCTTATTTAAGTGAATTATTATTAGAGAAAGGCTATGAGGTTCACGGAATTATTCGCCGAACTTCCACCTTTAATACTGATCGTATTGATCATATTTACATCGATCCTCACCAAGAAAATGCCAAACTATTCCTTCATTATGGGGACTTAACGGATGGCACTACTTTACGACGGATTTTAGAGGATGTAAAACCTTATGAAATCTATAACCTTGGGGCGCAATCCCACGTCCGAGTTAGCTTTGATTCCCCCGAATATACCGTTGATTCAGTCGGGATGGGAGCATTACGCATCTTAGAAGCCGTTCGGGATTATCAACAACGTACAGGAATTGAAGTCCGCTATTATCAAGCAGGTTCTTCAGAAATGTTTGGTAAAGTACAAGAAATTCCCCAAAAAGAAACCACTCCTTTCTATCCTCGTAGTCCCTATGCCTGTGCTAAAGTTTATGCTCACTGGCAAACCATCAATTATCGGGAATCCTTTGACTTATTTGCTTGTAACGGCATTTTATTTAATCACGAGTCTCCTCGTCGGGGAGAAACCTTTGTGACCCGTAAAATTACTCGTGCCTTAGCCCGTATTGTAGCAGGTCATCAGAAGAAACTCTTCTTAGGAAACCTAGACTCTAAAAGGGATTGGGGTTATGCTAAAGATTATGTCAATGCCATGTGGCTAATGCTGCAACAAGACAAAGCAGATGATTATGTTGTCGCCACAGGAGAAACCTATTCAATTCGAGAATTCTTAGACATTGCCTTTCAATACGTTAATCTCGATTGGAATGATTATGTTGCCTTTGACCCTCGCTATCTTCGTCCTGCGGAAGTTGATTTACTGATTGGTGATCCCACGAAAGCCGAAGAAAAACTAGGATGGAAGCGGAGTGTGACATTTGAAGGTTTGGTTAAATTAATGGTAGATGCTGATTTAGCGGCCTTGGGAATTGCGCCTCCAGGCCAAGAAACAGCAGATGATGGTTCATTTAAACTATTGGACAATGCTTATGTGCGCCAACCGATGAGTGTCATGGTCGATTAATTCCGAAGATCAGGGTGATTAGCGGTCAGTATTTTGCAGAATACTGATCATTCCTTAATTACGGTTAAAGAGTATTTATTATGTCTGATTTAAGCAACAAGCGTATTGTCGTAACGGGAGGCGCAGGTTTTCTGGGTAAACAGGTGGTTAACGAACTGGTTAAAGCAGGTGCTAACCCCGATAAAATTACCATTCCTCGTTCCAAGGATTGTGATCTTAGAGTCCTTGAAAATTGCCAATCTCTCTGTGATCAGCAGGATATGATCATCCATTTAGCGGCTCATGTGGGGGGAATTGGTTTAAATCGAGAAAAACCCGCCGAACTCTTCTACGATAATTTAATGATGGGAACGCAGTTAATCCATGCTGCCTATCAAGCAGGGGTCGAAAAATTTACCTGTGTGGGGACAATTTGTGCTTATCCTAACCTCACCCCTGTTCCCTTCAAAGAAGAAGACCTCTGGAATGGTTATCCTGAAGTCACCAACGCCCCTTATGGAATTGCGAAAAAAGCGCTGCTGGTACAATTACAATCCTATCGTCAACAATATGGATTTAACGGGATTTATTTACTTCCTGTTAATTTATATGGTCCTGAAGATAATTTTGATCCTCGTAGTTCCCATGTTATTCCTGCCTTAATTCGGAAGGTATATGAAGCTCAACAACGGGGGGATAAAACCCTTTCAGTGTGGGGAGATGGTAGCCCTAGTCGAGAATTTTTGTATTCGACAGATGCAGCCCGTGGTATTGTCATGGCGACTCAAAACTACGAAGAATCTGACCCAGTTAACCTTGGCACGAATTACGAAGTTAAAATCAAAGACCTAGTTGAGTTAATTTCTGACTTGATGGACTTTGAAGGAGAACTGATTTGGGAAACTGATAAGCCCAATGGTCAACCCCGTCGCTGTTTAGATACCACAAGAGCGAAGGAGCGCTTTGGCTTTGTGGCAGAAATGCCCTTTAAAGAGGGTTTAAAGCAGACAATTGATTGGTATCGAGCCAATCCTGGTTAAATATTGGGGGCGCATAAATTTGCGCCCAATTCTGTTAAACCGAAAAGGTTAGGAATTGTTGTTGGGCTTTAGCCCTTAATGATCACTTTATTCTTCCAATGCGTCCCACACAGATTGCATCAACGCTTCAAGTCCCAAACGAGTGACGGCTGAAACTTCTAAAAGGGGTTGACCAATCAGGGATGTTAACTCCTGCTTAATTAGGTTAATTTCCTCAGCATCTAGGACATCTATTTTATTTAACGCCACAATCTGCGGTTTTTCAGTTAAACCTTGCCCATAAGCTGTTAACTCTCCTTGAATCGTTTGATAATCTTTAATGGGATCATCAGCCGTTACATCAATTAAATGCAAGAGTAAACGAGTCCGCTCAATATGCCGTAAGAACTCATGACCTAAACCAACGCCTGTATGAGCGCCTTCAATCAAGCCAGGAATATCAGCAAAAACTGTTCCATCTCCTGTTGGTTTGCGTACCACCCCCAAGTTAGGAACAAGGGTTGTAAAAGGATAATTGGCAATTTTGGGACGGGCTGAAGAAAGCGCTGCAATTAAAGTGGATTTTCCCGCATTAGGTAATCCAATAATACCTACCTCTGCTAACAGTTTCAATTCAAGGCGTAAGTGCCGTTGTTCCCCCTCTAAACCAGGTAAAGCCTGTTCAGGCGCACGATTACGGTTACTGAGGAAATGACGATTCCCTAGGCCTCCTTTTCCTCCCTTCGCAACACAGAGGGTTTGCTCTTTTGTTACTAAATCACCCACTAACTCGTTAGTCTCTGCATCAAAGACCATCGTACCGCAAGGCACTTCGATGATGCGATCGCCACCCGATGCACCTGTGCAGTTATTCGGACCCCCTCGTTTGCCATTTTCTGCTTTAAAAAGTCTTGCATAGCGAAAATCCAAGAGAGTTTGCAGATTTTCTACCGCTTTTACCACAACTGAACCACCATTTCCCCCATTTCCTCCTGCGGGTCCTCCGGCAGGAACATATTTTTCCCGTCGAAAGGCGACAATTCCATCCCCTCCTTTTCCTCCTTCTACTTCAATTTCTGCTTGATCGATAAACTGCATAATGCTACGAATGATGAAGTATAGATTTTTGATTAATTTAGTTAGATTTGATGAGCAAAGCCTTACAAGCTATTATCTCATTGTAGTGGACTGACACAGCTAAAATGATGGAATAGATGTAGGTTGGCTTGAGGCACGAAACCCAACAAAACCCAATTCTAATGCACCAAATTAGCTGTGCCAGTCCAGTAGTAGTCGATCAGAATAATAATGATGGTTAGGGATGACTCTCCTGAATTTATAGTAATCAGTAAAACTGATAGAGCATAGTTAATAGTGAATAGTCGAAGGCTTAACTATTAACTATTCTAGATCACAATGGGATTATTGACCTCAAAAGCGCTCCCTAGAATATTGACATCAGAATTAGCTTCGATAACGTCAGCCAAGGTCGTTTGTCCAACATTGTTACGAATCGCACGTTCAATAATATCTAAATATTGATCGTCTTGGTAGTAGAAGCGATCGCCGTCTCGTAAACGAGTAAATTGATCAGCAATAATCGCACCGAATGTCTCACCCACTTGTCCTCCGTTAACCTGTTTTTCTGAGATACCTCCAATCCACAGATCAACATCATCAATCGAATCATAAACAGTGGCAAATTTACCAGCAAGTACAGTATCGCCTCCCGTTAACTGATCAAAGGAATCATAAGCGCTTAAGCCATAAGCTTCACGAACCGTATTCAGATCAGCGATACCATGATCTCGTCCCCGTTGGATATTAAGCGCTGCCAGGTCAAAACCACCCATCCCTGGTGCTCCAAATAGGAAGTTACGAACATCGTCAATAATCGAGTTATCAACTGCTTGGGCTTCTTGAGAATCTAACCCTTTGAATAAAGAATTAACTCCATCCGCTTTAATTTCATCAGGTTGAAAGAAAGCATCCCGTAAGGCAATAGACTCAAAGCTACCGTCATTAAAAACCCTTAACAGTTGGGGAGAAAGCATCGTATGACCGACTCGGAACGCAGCGCCTGAGAATTCGTTAGCGATACCAGGATTAACGGTTGCATCGTACCCATCATAGTTAGTAAGGGTCTCTTGACCAATCAGTCGAGGTAAGAATTCCTTATAGGTGATCGATTGGATTTGAGCGCCCACGACACGACGGGCTGCTTGATAGATAAAGTCACCCCGACTTAATTCAGATTCGTCAAACAGTTCTTGTAATCGGCGAGTTTTGCGGTCACCTTTAGGATTCTTATCTAAAACATCGCCAATTTCTTCAGCCAGGCGGTTATGTTCCCGAACAAAGAGGGTGTGAGCGGAAATTAAGCCAAATTGCTCATTTGCCCGTATATCTCCTGCCAGGAAATTTCCTTCATTATCGGTGTATAGTAATATTTCTCCGTTGTCTCCCACAGAAATCAGTAATTTTCCGTTGCCATCAAACGCCCGTAAACTGTTAGCCACGGTTTCATTAGACCCATAGACCATTGAACCATCGAGAAAGGCAGTAATCTCGTTAATCTGTTCACGAGGATTGCTGGGATCGGTTCCAGTACTGGGATCAAAGATGGCACGATTTAAGCCAATGGTTTGCGTACCTGTACCAAAGGGATCAAAGAAAGGATCATTCTGGGGAACTTCAATATTGAAGGAATTATTGGTGGGAAGTCCCTCAGTTAAGCCCATATCATGGTCAATAAATTGTCCCCATTGCCAAAACCAATCAGAAAGACCATCTGAGTTGGGTATAGAGACCCCATTTTGAGCAGCGATCGCATTACTGATCGCCCGCGCACTAGCAAGGGGATCACCATCACTATCAAGGGTTCTAGGGGCAGAAATACCATCATCATAAGCCGCTTCGCTGATGCGTAGCAGTTGAATTCCCTCTTCTCCATATTCAGGATGTTCTAGATTGTTGTTTAACCCATTGAAGGTACGAAAGGTGTGTTCTGAAATGACATCATCCCAGATCAAATCGTAAGTATTGCCAAGGGAAGTCGAACCCAAGGGGATAATTTTGATAAAGTAAGTTCCTGCTTGATCGACGGTTACGTTAATGGACTCATTATCTGTCAAAGATTCGGAAATAGCCACTACATTATTGCCTTTGTCCAACAGGAATAGAGCTAAATTACCATCAGCATGATCAAAGAAAAGATCAACCGAAACATCAAAAGAGCCTTCAGTCACCTTTATCTTGAAAAAATCGTTGTCTCTCGCAATACCCAATCCATCAATGTCACTTAACAGGGTTTGCTCGAATTTAGACAAGTTAAACGCTTTTTTGCGTCGATTATTGTTTTCGTAATTGTCATCGTTTCCTATTGCGGTGGACGATTCGAGAAGAATTCCCTCAGATGGCAAGAGGTCTAATAATCCGTGAGTTTCATTCATTAATTGCACCTTGAGTATTCGTTAAGGTTAACTTGATGTTATTCTATCTACAACTTCTTTTATATTAATTCCCACTTTTTTTTTATCTTTTACATAAATTTATAAAAAGTTTAACGCTTGGGGGGAAACCACCTATGCTCTAGACAATGTAAGGAATCTAAAGTAAGTGGATTCACTGAACCAAGAATCTCCCTCTATGCAAAAGCGGAGAGCTTCAAGGAAGAGTGTTACTTATCATCACAGGGAACTGGATCATAGCCCCCTGGATGAAAGGGATGACAGCGTAAAATGCGTTTAATTGCTAACCAACTCCCTTTAATTGTACCAAAGCGATTGATGGCTTCGAGTGCATACTGGGAGCAAGTAGGGGTAAATCGGCAACTAGGGGGAAATAAAGGCGAAATAAAAGTTCTATAGCCTTTAATAAGATAAAGTAAGATAATTTTCATCTGGTTCGAGCTTATTCGTTATTTCTATTGTAACAAACCGAATAGTCTTGAAGGGAACAGAAAGAAAAATTAGGGAATCTAAGGGAATAAATTCGCTAAAATTGCGGAGTAGCGTCTTAATTTGGAGTCTTAATCATGGTATTATTAGAAGTTTCTTGTTTCCCTCTTGATGGATTAATTCATTTTCCTTGGTACGATACCTTACCTACTCTCACAGACCAATCTTTGGAATTAGGCACAGTATTAGCACAAAGCGTCGAAGATCCTGAAGTTCTACAAAATATACAGGATTCATGGACAAAATTTATTGAAACTGGACAAGTTTGGGCGCTAATTATTGGCTTTGTATTTGGTTATATTTTTCGCAGCTTTACAGGATTTTAACCAGAATAGATCGGGGAATTTAGCGAGTGACATCCTCCCCAACTAACCTACGGTATAGTTAGGGCTTCCCACCTCACGGGGAGACATTTCTGCCCACAGAGGGATAGTTCCCCTACGCCAGTTATCTAGGCGAAAAGCCCCCGACACCTCGACCTGACAGACTGTTTCCGTTCGGCAGAGTCCCTGCCTACTAAATTGTTCGATTCCTCGATTACAAATTTCTTGCCCAC
>JBFRWQ010000540.1:0-10696 GCA_051439665.1 Microcystaceae cyanobacterium
TCATACATAAATGACATCCTGATCAATTCGTGCTTTTAAATAAGGATTCATGGATGCTCGATAACGAATAACATCCACTTCTTTTCCGAATAAGTTTTCCAGTTCAGCTTTTAGTCTAACTCTTTTAAGCAAATTGGGTTGCATGTGAACCACCACATCAATATCACTGGTTGGATGAGCTTCATTTCTGGCAATTGAGCCAAAAATCCCAATCTTAGTGATAGCATATTGTTGGGCTAATTCAGCTTTAAAACTTCGTAACTTGGTCAGGATTTCACTTTGAGTCATTTTCATTAATGGATATGAACATCAATATTGTTGGGCTTTAGCCCTTAAATTCCCTTAAACCCTGTATTAGGTGTCATTTCTTTCACCACTGGCTTAGTCTTACGTCGAATGCCAATTTGAGTAATAACAATTCCCACCAGAATAACCATTCCACCTATATATTGAGCTTGGCTTGGCACTTCCCTTAAGATTAAAAAAGCAGCCACAACACTAGCCACAGGGCTTAAAGCATTAACAAGAGAAACCTCTGCGCCACTGCTATTCCTCACACCTTGTAACCATAACAATTGACCAAACACCACCAACACTAAACTATAAAATAACATCCATTGCCAAAGAACAGGAGCAAAAGCATCTTGAAAATGTTCTAAACCAAATAACTGAACAGCAATTACAAAAAAAGCAACTGCGCTGAAACTGGTTTTAATAATATTGACTAAACCGATAGGAATATATTTCAAACGACCTTGATCCACGATAGTATTAAAAGATTGAATAGTGGTTGCGATTAAGACTAAAAGTGTTCCTAAAGCAAAATTGTGCTGCATCCCTGGCATCGCTGCTTGGTTTGACGGATCTTGTAAAATAACTGTTAATATCACACCTAAGACAGAGGTGATTGCCCCAATAATAATCCATTTATTAATCTTTTCTTTTAATAACCAAACAGATAAAGCCAAGGTTAAAGGGGACTTAACTTGACTGACTAAAATAACATTATTAACCCCTGTTTTTTCTAAAGCCGTAAAATATAAAGAAGGGACTAATGCCCCTGCTAAAACTGCGATCGCTATTAAGCCAATCCATTCAACTTTGCTTAACTGTTGAAATTGAAGAATTAATTTTTTTCTGCCATAAATAAATAGAAAAGCAAGGAAAGCCACAAAATTTCCGATAAATAATACATTACAAAAGGAAATAGGATTACGACCGTCAATTAAATTATTACTTCCTATTTCTACTAATCTACGAGTGACAGGGCTGGCCGTGGATAAGATTAAAGCAGCAATAATCAGAATATAGCGACTGTTTAAAAAATTAGTCATAAGTAATAACGTATTTACTGTTTTTTCGGTAATCGCAAGGAAGAAGACTCAATTGGACTTAAAATACGGTTAAGAATGCGTAATTGTTCAGCCGTTCCCATACAAATCAATAAATCTCCCGCCATCAAATAGGTATCCGCCGTTGGTCCGCCAATGAGTGTACCATCTGCCCGACGTATGGCTAAGACTAACCCACCAGAACGGGACCTTAACCCTGATTCTCGGATTGTTTGACCGACACAGGGGCAACTCTGGGGATCCACTAAAAATTCTTCCATATAAAAGGCACGATCACGTCCTGTCAAGATCCCATCGACAAAATCCATCACCTGTGGCCTTAGAGCAGCAGCAGCTAACCGCCGTCCACCTGTGATATAAGGGGAAACCACACCATCTGCCCCGGCTCGTTGTAGTTTCTGCACCGCTTCCTCCGTACTAGCCCTGGCAATCGCACGGATCTCAGGATTTAGGGTTTTAGCCGAGAGAACTGTGTAAAGATTTTCTGCATCTGAGGGTAAGGCCGCCACCAGACACACCGCCTTTTCAATTTTAGCTAGGTGTAGGGACTGATCAAGGGTTGCATCTCCTTGAATGACAATGCAGCCTTTTTGCTGGGCTTCCTCTACCTGTTCGGGCTGAGAGTCAATGACCACATAAGGAATGGCTTCTGCTTGAAACTCAATGGTAACTTGTCGCCCAGTACGTCCGTAACCACAAACAATGTAATGGTCTTGTAAAGTCTCTATCAAGCGTTTCTCCTGTCTGATGCGAATACCTTCTTGAAAGTAGCCTTGAATTAGGGCTTCAGTAAAGCGGTTGACTATATAACCAATGGTAACTAACCCCATCAGAATTAGACCAATGGTAAAAAGACGGGAGCGATCGTCAAGGGGTCTGGTTTCGCCAAATCCGACCGTTGATAAGGTAATTGTAGTCATATAAGCTGCTTCAAGCCATGACCATCGTTCTATATAACGATACCACACTGTACCTGCCACAAATACTCCGGCAAGGGTGAATATCCCTGCCGTTAATTCCTGTTGAAGTCTTTTGTATTTCTGCTCAGATGTGTACAATGTGGGTTCAGAGTTAATTCTATGTGACTTACTAACTATCGCTACCAATGATAATATATAGCAGTTATCAGTTATCAGTAGTTTTTCTGATCATCATAAGATCAACAGAGCAGTTTACAATTCATAATTCATAATTCATAATTCATAATTTTTTCCATGTCTCATTCCCGTGAACCCGTTTCCAGTCTAGTACTTTATCACCTACTAAAATGGTCGGTGGTGAGTCCCCTACTTTATACTTATTTTCGGGGAAGAGTGTTCGGTGCGGAGAATGTCCCCTCAAAAAATTCCTTTTTAGTGGTCTGTAATCACGCCAGTTATTTCGATCCCCCCATTGTTTCCTGTGCTGTTCAAAGACCTGTTGCTTATATGGCCAAAGAAGAATTATTCAATGTTCCTCTGTTATCCTCTGCCATTCGCCTATATGGAGCTTATCCCGTGAAACGAGGAGCCAGCGATCGCAGCGCTATTCGTGCAGCACTTGACGCATTAGATAAGGGTTGGGGAGTCGGTATTTTTTTACAAGGGACTCGTACTCCAGATGGAAGCATTACTAAGCCGAAATTAGGAGCAGCGATGATTGCAGCGAAAAGCCAAGTTCCTTTGCTGCCTGTGGCATTATGTGGAACAAATGATATTTTAGTCAAAAAGTCTCCTTTTCCTCGTCCTGTCCCTATTACGGTACGAATTGGGACATTGATTGAGCCACCCACACAAGGTAAACGAGACAGTTTAGAGAAGGTAACGGAAAAATGTGCTACTGAAATTAATAAAATGCACGCAATGGGACGGGAATGAATTATGAATTATGAATTATGAATTATGAATTATGAATTATGAGGACTAATGGAACAGTGCTAGAATGCGACTAGATATCAGTTCAGAATTATGAATTATGAATTATGAGGACTAATGGAATAGTGCTAGAATGCGACTAGATATCAGTTCAGGATGTTGAAAAACCGATTATGAAAAACAAAAATCAAGAAACAGCCATCTTACTGAGTTTAGTCACCCCTCCTTTCTTATTGGGAATAACAGTGATTGACTCCCTCACTCAAGGATTAAAAGAATTAGGGAGCATGAGTGAAGAAATTTTTCGAGGTGAACGTCTCCCTTTACTGAATTTCCCAGAGGTTGAACCTGATAACACAGAAAATTTGTAGTTCTTATTTTTACTTATAGACTAATCTATGTGATCACGATCATAGTTACCATCTGTTTAGGATCACTTTCTGTATTTCCACATAGTCTAAAATGGGTATAAAGCGTTTAGATGTAATCGATATGGCTAGAGTCTCTAACGAACCCCTTAAACCCAACCCTTTTTTTACCTACCGAGATCCAGAAACGGGAGTTTGGCGAGTGGTTGAGGAAATTGCCACACCTCCCTCTTCTTCTTCTACTAAGGTAAAGACTAACTCCCAAGCAAGTTCCCCAAAGTCTGCTTAAACCCAGTATTTTCACTGGTTCTTTATCTAGACTTTAAGTTAAATTCAACAATATTTAAGATTTTAAACCTTATTCTTTCTCTCGATAAGCTCGAATCATAGCCTGCGTTCCCTGTTCTGCCCCTTTCTTAGCGTAAACGTCTTTAAACAAAGTATCCGCTAATGTTAGGCCAGGCAAATCTAATTCCTTAGCGCTTTGCTGCACTAAACGTAGGTCTTTGACAATATGTTTAATCATAAATCCGGGGGCAAAATCAGCCTCCGCTATTTTATTTCCTAAATTGCTTAACGCCCAAGATCCAGCCGCCCCACTACTACACACCTCAATCATGAGATGGGGATCAAGATCTAATTGTTGGGCTAATTGCATCGCTTCACATAAGGCAACCATGTGGAGAGAACATAAGACTTGATTACAGAGTTTAACCGCTTGTCCCTGACCAGATTCACCACAATAGACTATTTTTTTGCCCATGACTTCTAATAAGGGTAAAGCTTCTTGAAAATCTTCTTCCTTTCCCCCAACCATGATCGTTAATGTTCCCTGTTGAGCGCCGATATCCCCACCAGAAATCGGAGCATCTAGAAAGCGAAACCCTTGATCTTGTAAAGTAGAAGCAATCTCACGGGCTGCGATCGCTCCTATGGTACTAAAGTCAATGATCAAAGCGTTACTTGGAGCATAATGGACAATCCCCCCTTCCTCAAAAAGAATACTCTTCACATCAGGAACATCACTGACACAGGTTAAAATAATTTGAGCATTTTTCACAGCTTCTCCTAAAGTAGTGACGATTTTAACCCCCTCCTTGGTAGCTTGTTCTACTAAAGGACGGTCAGGGGTACGATTCCAGCCAATTACCCCATGTCCTGCTTTGACAAGGTTACTAGCCATTGGGCTACCCATTACTCCTAAACCAATAAATGCTATGTTCGTCATGTTAATTTCTCCTTGGTTGATTTAATTTATATGGTGCTATGCACAAGTTTGAAGTAGGAAGTAAGATCTGATGCTTGTTTCAAGGATTTCTAATGTCAAGCGCCCAATCCCTTTGTTCTAACATAGAATCGGTCCTTTTCTTCTTACAACGTCCTATTTATCTTTCAGTTATCTTTAGATAATACCAAATCCGAGGTTAGTACTCTCTTTAAGTATAAGGTGAGGCAGGAGGCAGGGGGCAGGAGTAGGCTGTGACTAGATTTTAAGGATCTTTAATGTCCTAACCTTATTTTGTACGGCTATAGAGGAAAAGATTAAAAAGATAAAGGGCTAAGAAGTCTTCCCAACACCACACACAATACGAAAACCAAAAAAGTCGATGCGGGCGTTGCAGGTATCGAAGTTGCGATGCGCCGAACGGCAATTATCAGGATTGAGTCCATAAGAACCGCCACGGAGTATATGATATTGCAGTAATTGATTTTTATACGCAGTACCGTCACTTGGTGTATTAGTATAGTTATCCACATAATCATCTTCACACCATTCCCAAACATTGCCGTGCATATCATAGAGTTTCCAATTATTCGGTTTCTTTTGTCCTACTGCATGAGTTTGACCATTAGAATTAGAATAATACCAAGCATAGTCTCCTAATTGACCTTCATTATCTCCAAAACACCATTTACCTTGACTTCCTGCCCGACAAGCATATTCCCATTGCGCCTCGCTAGGTAACTGATAAATTTTCCCTGTTATCTTCGACAGTTTACGACAGAATTCCTGTGCATCATTCCAACTAACCGTTTCTACAGGATAATCCCCCCAACCCCCTTGAGAAAGGGGGGCTTTGGCTGCATTTTTAAAATAAGAAGGATTATTTCCCATCACTGCCTGATATTGTGTCTGAGTAATCGGATATTTTCCCATGTAAAAAGCTTGTAGCGTAACTTGATGGATTGGTTTGTGCTCCTCATAATCATTACTCCCCATCATAAAGTTTCCTGCTGGAATTTCCATCATTTCTAACTTAACCCCATTCGGTAAGGTTTCCGTAAAATTCTTTTGTTTAGGAGGAGGTGAAGAGACAGTCCCCTGATGATAAATCGTAACCCCTGAGTGCACCCCATTTAAAGTCTTATCGCAATTATAAATGATACGAAAACCAATATAGAGGTTGCGGAGGTCGCAAGGACCGTAGTTGCGGTAGGCAGAACGGCAAGCATAAGGATCGTAGCCATAAGAACCGCCACGAAGTGCATAATATTTTAAGGAATGATTTTTATACACAGTACCATCACTTGGTGCGTTATTATAGTTATCTACATAATCATCTTCACACCATTCCCACACATTGCCATGCAGATCATATAGTCCCCAGTTATTCGGTTTTTTTTCCCCTACGGGATGAGTTTGATGATTAGAATTCTCAGAATACCAAGCATATTCTCCTAATTGACCCTCATTATCTCCAAAACACCATTTACTTTTACTTCCTGCCCGACAAGCATATTCCCATTGCGACTCGCTAGGTAACTGATAAGTTTTCCCTGTCATCTTCGACAGTTTACGACAGAATTCCTGTGCATCATTCCAACTAACTATTTCTACAGGATGAACCCCCCAACCCCCTTGAGAAAGAGGGGCTTTGGCTGCATTTTTAAAATAAGAAGGATTATTTCCCATCACTGCTTGATATTGTGCCTGAGTGATCGGATATTTCCCCATGTAGAAAGATTGTAACGCCACTTGATGGATTGGTTTTTGATTATCATAATCATTACTCCCCATCATAAAGCTTCCTGCTGGAATCGCCATCATTTTTAACTTTACCCCATTTGGTAAGGTTTCCGTAAAATTCTTGGGTTGAGGAGGATGTGAAGAACCACTTCCTTGAGGATAAACCTTAACTCTTGCCTCTAACTCTTTTAACACCTGTTGCGCTGTCCATCTTTTTCTTCTCTCTTGTTGCAAACATCCTAAGATAAGCGCTTCAAATTCTTGCGGTAAAGTAGGTAATTTTAAATCCCCATTCGTTACTCTTGCTAATAATTGATTACGATCTTTAAACTCATAAGGTAAGTTCCCCGTTATGATTTCTACCAACATGATACCCAATGACCACATATCCCACGCTGAAGAAATTTCACCCTTAAATGCTTCAGGAGGCATATAAGCAATTGTCCCCCCCACATTTGTTGTTTCAATATGAGTTTGACTATTTAATTGTCGAATTAAACCAAAATCTGATAACTTCCATTGCTTGTCAACCTTTAAAATATTAGCTGGTTTTAAATCTCGATGTACTTTATCTTTCCAATGTAGATAGCTTAATCCTTGTGCCACTTGTTGAGTAATTAAAATTACCTCATCCGTATCCTTGGAAAATATGCCCTTTTCTATCCATTTATCTAAACTTCCCTGCGCCAACTCCATGGCCAAATAAAGCATTTCCATCTTCATAATCTTACATTCCCCTGCATTATAAGAACGAACTAAATTAAGATTCTCGAACTCTCTTGCTGCTAATAACTCTGATAATTGTGCATCACTGTTATCGGGAATAATTTTCAGCGCTACCTTTTTCACGATCACATTTCTTACCCTTTCACTGGCTTCAAATACCCCTCCAAACCCACCAACACCAATAAGTTTATCCAGATGATAAGAGCCAATTTGTTGCCCTACCATTATTCTCATCATTTTTTCTAACATAGAATCGATACCTTTTTAGACAATGCAGTGACGACAAAAGTTATACTTCGATTATAACCAGTTTTAAGAAGCAAAAATTTAAAGATTTTATAATAATATTCAGACCTTTAAGTACCTGGACAAAAAGAAATGATGCTGTGTCACGAAATATTAAGCAGCCAAAACCCCTAAGATTGCTTCGCTTCGCTGCGCTACACTCGCATCGGACATAGTGCTTTTCACTTATGAAAGACTACTTAAGCTTTTGTAGGGGTGCAAGGATTGCGCCCATCAACTTAAGGAAAATGGATTAAGCTTAATGCGATCGCCAAAAGATTTTCTACTGACTGCAATATTTTTTTACTTTTTTTCCGGAATTTTGCTCATCTCTTGTGAAGCGCTAATCAAGTTGAAATTAGTCTATTTTGAGTGTTCATGAGAGTTGCCGGGTGGACTGCTTACTTAGTCAACCCTAGCTCTTTTCTATCCCTGCTCCCAAGCGCACATTTTACCAGGATTCATTAACCCATAGGGATCGACTTCTTGCTTAAAGGCAAGTTGTAGAGGAGCAACAACCTTTCGTCCTCCATCTTCTAGGATAAACGTATGAGGATTAGCAATAAAAACCCCTGCTTCCTCATGATAGCGGATAATTTAGTTCAGTCGCTCTTCTGTTGTAAAATGGACAAGAGGAAGACCAGCAGGAATAGCTTTTCCGCCAATTATGATGAATTCTAAATGGATAATCACTTCATCTTGGAATTTTTCGTTAAGTTCTTTAACTTTCTCTAAGTTAAAATATAATGTCTGTAAATAGGTTAAATTTTCCTCTACATTACGAGCATGAAGAGTTGTATGATCCCAAGTAAATTCTAGTAATAACGTTCCTTTATTCGTTTCTTGTGCTGATTTCTGATAACTAATTTCCCCCTTATATTCCTTCACTAATTCTTTAAATAATTCCACATCATGTTGAGAAACCATAACTAAAGCAGCAGATTTTCCTTGAGGTAAAAAGTCTTGTAACGGCGTAAAATAACGACAAATAGGCTCATCATGGATTAGGTAATTGAACCAATTCCTCCACTTCCCCCACTGATAAACCCCCCAATGGTTGCTTTACGATAGGTAGAAGGAAACATCCGTAATTCCCAACCCATTTCCCTTGCTTCTGGTGACAAAAAACTATAACTCTGACGTTTTCTCGTCATTCGCCTCTAAAAATTTGCCTAAGTCACTAAAATTTGCCCCATAAGTGAGGGTGGGATTTTTATACCCTTTCAGAGTAACTGTGTATTCTTGAAAGAAGGCTTGTGCTTTTTCCAATTGACCTAAAGATTCAAAGGTTTTACCCCCTAAAGCCACATCTAGGCCAATTTGCTTAGTCGCAGATTCTAAGCGGAAGGCTGCATTAACCGTATCACCAATGGCTGTATAGTCAGGATGATCTCCACTGCCTGTATTACCCACCATTGCATGACCCGTATTAATCCCTGCTCCAATGCGTAAGGGAAAGGGTAATGTATATTGCTTACTTAGATTTTGCGTCATATCGTGAAGATTTTTGACAGCACGGAAAATCTCTAATAAATCGTCTTTTGTCACCTGATCTTCGCCGTGAAACCAGATAGCCATTACCGCATCTCCAATATATTTATCCACCCAACTCCCTGCATTGCGAATAATACTCCCTGCTTGACGAAACCAATTACCAATCAGAGCAGATAGTACTTTCTCATCTAGTTGTTGCGCCAAAACCGTAAAATCTCGAATATCAGTCACAACCACTGAAATTAATTGCCTTTGATGAATAGTTGAGGTCATTGTCTCAAAATCATCTTGATCTTGATCGATATCATTAACTTCTACTTGAGGGCTATAAAATTCTGCTTTAGTTTTGCCAAAGGCAATGTGATCTAGACTACTAAGAGTAACAGGAATACTAACTCGTCTGCCATTGACAAAGGTTCCGTTACGACTCCCTAAGTCAATCAGATAAAATCCCCCTGAATCTGTTGATTGTAAGATAGCATGATTGCGCGAAATACACTGATCACGGATAATTACGTCATTTTCTCGGCCTCGGCCAATTGTCCAAGAGTTTTTACTGGCCAAGGAGAGATAACGCTTTCCTTTATCCGTGTATAACAAAAGATAGGGTTTTTTCTCTAGCTTTTTCTCCACGATGACTTGGGGGATACAGAATAGGAATAGTGTGGAGTCATGTCGTCACTTACGCAAAAGCGGCGGCAATCCAAAATAAACTATCCACTAAAATTGTACTCAATACTGCCCCTGCAAATGCCCATCGCTCACATTTCTCTTGTTGTATTGCCCACAAGCCAAACCCTAACAGAATATTAGCAAAGACAATCGCCCAACTAATCCCCCAGGGAGTTTGTACCTGAGCGATCGCTTTCTGTAAGATAGGTGCTGCTAGATCTGGCGAAACCTCCATTACTTGTCGCCAAAACGGAATTAGATCAGTTACGTAAAAATAACCATCGGTCATCGCTGTTCCCAACAATGATCCTAAATAAAACCATGCCCCAATTAGCCATTTATTACGCCATAAACACCAGATTGCTACAGGAAGACCGATTGATTCGATGGGAAGGTGAATCAGGGGTTCGTGGCGAAACCATCCCCAGTAAATACTCCCTGCTAACCAACTACCGCTAAAGCCGATCAGTAAATCCCCCCAGATAAAAGTGCGGGGAGATTTCATTAACCAACCCCCTAACCCAATCCAACCAATCGTTAAAATTAAGCTGAATAATGGCCAAAATCTTACTAATGGAGCTTGGATAAAAACAGGTACAGACACCAAAAAGCAGGCTGCTAAGAGGACACAGAGCGCTGGACGTTCTCTAGCTATCCATTTTAACCAAAGCCAAAGTTTATCACCAGTTTTAGCCAACCTGGTAAGCGCTGTTGCATCGGAATTGGGAAGGAGAGGATGGTTTAACAAGGTCTTTAATAATCTTTACTATTCTTTACTTATCGCAAACTTTTACGTTTACGCCTATCCCCCTGGGGGGGATACTCAACTCATAATAAGGCAAAGTATCTGGAAAAGTCAATAGAGGGGGGAGTGTGGGAAGTGTGGGGAGTGTGGGAAGTTGTGGGGAGTGTGGGAAGAGGGGGGAGAGGGAGAAGTGTCGGGAGAGGGAGAAGAAGAGAAAGATATATATATAGCCC
>JBFRWQ010000541.1:0-11583 GCA_051439665.1 Microcystaceae cyanobacterium
TTATTCCAAAGATGAAGGCCAATAATCCCATCAACCGTCGGATTTTGCAGAACCCCAGCTTCGATCATCGGTTTTGCCCCGCCAGGACTTTCTTCGGCAGGTTGAAAGATTATTTTGACTGTTCCTCTGAAATTATTGGGATATTTCGCTAAATATTGGGCAACCCCTAAAGCGATCGCTGTATGACCATCATGACCACAGGCGTGCATTTTTCCGTCATGTTGGGAACGATAGGACACCTCATTTTCTTCAAAGATGGGTAATGCGTCCATATCGGCACGAATGGCTAAGACTGGACCTGGATGATTACTTTTGAGTGTGGCAACAATTCCAGTTTTTGCTATGGCTGTTTGATGGGGAATCCCTAATTTTTCTAGGGTTTGACTAATATATTGAGCCGTTAGGGTTTCTTGAAATCCTAATTCTGGGTATTGATGGAAGTTTCTGCGCCAAGCCACTAATTGAGGTTGTAGTGACCTAATTTCAAGACGAATTTGAGAGAGGTTAATGGTGGAAGAAAGGGGGAAAGTGGTTGCAACCATTGATTAAGAATGATTAAGTAGCACTATGCTTAGGTTAGCGAATTTTTTCAGGATTTGAATTTTTACAAAAATTAAGCAACAATTAGGATCAAACGTGTTGTTGACAGGAGGGTAAAATTGTGAAGGGCAAATTACTGACGATCCTATTTGTAGGGGGACTTGTTTTTATTGGTATGGGGGATCTGTTTTTACCTAAACCCCTTAGCTTATGGAGTGAGCAAACCCGTGGCAAAATTAATGCTGTTTTAGTGGGAGCTTTTAAACTTGATATAGAAAGACCAAGTAAAAGACGGGAAGAGGCAGTAGAAGCAGCACAGGAAGGAACTGGACTTAATGATAGACCTGAAAGCCAACAATAGAGAGATTTTAGATGTGAGGTGCTAGGTTTGAAGTTGGGTATTTTACCCCCCATACCTCACACCCTGATGGTTATTTATCTTTTAACCAGCTAAACATAGCCCGTAAATCTTTGCCCACCTCTTCAATAGAATGTTCTGCTTCTAAGCGGCGCATGGCAGTGAATCCTGATTTTCCAGCTTGATTTTCCAGGACAAATTCTCTGGCAAAGGCTCCTGTTTGAATTTCTCGCAAGATTTTCTTCATTTCTTGGCGAGTGTCATCAGTAACTACCCGTGGACCTCTGGTTAAATCTCCATACTCTGCGGTATTAGAGATACTATCACGCATTTTGGCTAATCCTCCCTCGACAATCAAGTCAACGATTAATTTAACCTCATGGAGACATTCAAAATAAGCTAATTCAGGTTGATAACCCGCATCAACAAGGGTTTCAAATCCTGCTTTGATTAAAGCCGTTAAACCACCACAGAGTACCACCTGTTCGCCAAACAGATCAGTTTCTGTTTCTTCTCGGAAGGAAGTTTCTAAGATCCCTGCACGAGTTCCACCAATTCCTTTAGCGTAGGCCATGGCTCGATCCCGTGCTTGTCCCGTTCCATCTTGATAAACAGCAAACAGACAAGGGACACCTTCTCCTTGTTCATAGGTTCGTCGCACAAGATGACCTGGCCCTTTAGGGGCAACCATTACTACATCAACGTTACTCGGAGGAACAATTTGGCCAAAATGTATATTAAAACCGTGGGCAAAAGAGAGAACTTTCCCTTCACTGAGATGGGGGGCAATTTCGTTGCTATATATGGTTTTCTGCACTTCATCGGGCAGTAAAATCATAATCCAGTCTGCTTTGGCTGCTGCATCCGCCACGGAATAAACACTTAAACCCGCCGCTTCTGCTTTGGGACGGGATGGACTCCCTTCATAGAGTCCCACAATGACGTTAACCCCACTTTCTTTAAGGTTAAGGGCATGGGCGTGTCCCTGTGAACCGTAACCAATAATTGCAACCGTTTTCTCTGCTAATAGGTCTAAATTAGCATCTTCATCATAATACATTCGTGCCATTAAGTTACCTCCTAACGGGCAAATTCTCTAATTCTGCCAACTCTTAATTGTACCATGAAAGTTCTGATCTCCATGTTTAATAGACAATTTTCTATTATTATCATTAAAATTAATAAATTGTTGAGTTCCGTAACACTCAGTCCATCAAAGTTCACAATTATGCAATCATAAAATAAATAAATGAAAGTTAACGTTCTCTTTAACAATCGCAATGGAACAAAATAAATCAACTGTAATCATCACAGGTGCGTCTTCGGGTGTTGGCCTTCATGCAGCTAACGCCTTAGCGAAAACAGGTAAGTGGTTTGTGGTAATGGCTTGCCGTGAGCCCAAAAAAACCGAGAATGCAGCTAAATCTCTGAATATACCCACTGATAGTTACAAATTTATTAGTTTAGATTTAGCCCACTTGGATAGTGTACGGAAATTTGTCAATAATTTTCGGGCTACTGGATTATCTTTAGATGCCTTAGTCTGTAATGCTGCGGTTTATTTACCCCTACTCAAAAGACCAATGTACAGTCCAGATGGCTATGAAATAAGCGTCGCCACCAATCATCTCGGACATTTTCTTCTGTGTAAACTATTACTAGAAGATTTACAAAAATCGCAAGCACCAGAAAAAAGATTGGTTATTTTAGGCACAGTTACTGCTAATCCAAAGGAATTAGGTGGAAAAATACCTATTCCTGCTCCTCCTGACTTGGGAGATTTACAAGGATTTGAACAAGGATTTAAAGCCCCAATTTCCATGATTAATGGCAAAGAGTTTAAATCAGGTAAGGCTTATAAGGATAGCAAACTCTGTAATGTTTTGACCATGCGAGAGTTACACCGACGCTATCATGAGTCAACTGGAATTATTTTTAGTTCCCTTTATCCAGGCTGTGTGGCAACAACTGGACTATTTCGTAATCATTATCCCTTATTCCGTAAGATATTTCCTCTGTTTCAAAAAAACATCACAGGGGGATATGTGTCTGAGGAATTAGCAGGGGAACGGGTGGCGGCCGTGGTAGCTGATCCGAAATACAATGAATCTGGTGCTTATTGGAGTTGGGGAAATCGTCAGAAAGAAGGCCGGGCCTCTTTCCAACAAGAAGTCTCTGATGAGGCGAGTGATCAAAGTAAAGCCAAAAAACTATGGGAATTAAGTGAAAAATTGGTTGATGTAGATTAAGAAAAGAACTGACTACCCTTTAAGCTGATAAACCCGTTGCCATTGTTCAGGTGTGACCTTAAAATTGGTGCTATTGGGCGCACGAATGACAGTTAAATGTTTCAGAATTTGATCCTGTTTTAAGTCACGTCGTCGTAGTGGTTGTCCTAATAGTTTGCGAATAAAACGCAATTGAACACGGGGTTTATCAGCTTTGGTATTCTTTTTCTGTAGCCAATAGTCTAAATCAGGAATGTCTGTTAATATTTGAGGGGGTTGGGTTACTTCAGCGATCGCATAAATTCCTGCTTCAGCGCCCGCCATCCAAACCAATACCTCATCTCCTACTGCAATTTGTTTGGCGTATCGAGTGACTAACCAAGGCATTTCTTCTAGCGCTTCAATGGCATCTAACATACGATAGTATTTGGGGTTTCCTTGAAAAAGCCAATAGGCCATTCTGTTCTCCTTTTAAACCTTATCTCAAGATAACTTTAATCTTAATCCCTTTCTTTGCTATAACTCAAGTTTGTTGGACAATATACCATCAATACGGATTAAATTATTGCATTCCCAGAACCACACTAACGACAATTGTGATAGCTGCTGTCACTAAGACTCCTAAAGAGACATTTAATTGTTGTTTATTGGCTTCTTGAAAGGCTTCGACTTCTGCCCGAATTGATGCAATTTGCGCCTCAATGGAGCGAATTTGCGCTTCACTGGTTTGGCGATACAATTCAAGTTTTTCCGATAATAGTTGATTATATCGTTCTAGGTTATCGAGTTTACTGATAATCGTCTCAAATTATCGTTCAGTCATAATTATTTACAAACTCGCTATCATTATTATACATCAGATGAGGTAAGGCAGGGATGATTGCTAATTACTGTTAACTAATTGTTATAGACACACTAAATAACAATTATACTCTATCATTAGCGATGAGGTCAACTGATTGCAGATGGTAGATTGCAGATGGCTCTCATCACTGCTCACTATTTTTCTGCCCTATCCAATTAACTTGTTTTAAAATTCCCCTTAACATAAAGACTTCTTCTTCGGTTAACTCAATTCGCCCAAATAATTGACGAAATTTTTCCATTCTTGAGGCAGCCGTATGGGGATACAAATAACCAATTCTTAATAAGGTTTCTTCTAGGTGTTGATAATACCCTTCTATTTGATCTAAAGTAGCTAGATTAAGGTTTTCTGACAAGCGCTCCCCATCTTCTAAACTAGCCTGATACAATTCATAAGCACAAACGCCGACCGCTTGAGCAAGATTTAAAGAGGGATAATCAGGGTTCGCAGGAATACAGACAAATCGTTGAGCATAGATTAATTCTTCGTTACTTAAGCCCCGATCTTCGGGACCAAAAATTAAAGCGCTGGTTAAATTCTCTGTTAATAACCAAGGAAGGGCATTTTTCGGGGTTTCTAAGGGGGTTTGTAGGGAACGGGGACGGGCAGTTGTAGCGATCGCTCGATGGCATCCCCTTAAAGCCTCTGGCAAACTAGAGACAATCTTAGCTTGGGTTAATAAATCTTTGGCATGAACGGCCATGTGTAGCGCTTCTTCAGATAGGGGATCACAATGAGGATTAACTAGGACTAAGGAAGATAAGCCCATATTTTTGCTCACTCTTGCTACTGACCCCACATTACGGGCTCCGGCGGGTTCAACCAAAATAATTTTAACTTGATTTAATCTATTCAATCTATTAATAAGAGCGTGATCTGTATAAAATTGAGGGAAGATAGTTACTCAATTTTATACTAATCCACCTAAAACCGTCTTCTTTTAAGCGTTAATCCCCATGAAAGTCTTAATTCTCAATGCTGGATCAAGTAGTCAGAAAAGCTGTCTTTATAACTTACCTGAAGACACCTTACCCCCCCATCCCCCAGAAGCCATCTGGTCTGCTACGATTGACTGGACGGTTGCTGATGACTACGGACTGTTAAAGGTTAAAGCAAATGAAAGCAAGCAGGAAATTAAGTTAGACCCCAATAATCGCACTCAAGCTAACGCTACCCTACTTAATACCCTTATTGAAGGATATACCAAAGTAATTGACCAATTGAGTGAAATTAATATTGTAGGTCATCGTGTCGTACATGGTGGCATTCATTATTCCCAATCAACGTTAATTACACCAGAGGTTCAACAAACCATTGCCGATCTGATTCCCTTGGCTCCAACCCATAATCCTGCCCATTTAGAAGGAATCGAAGCCATTACCAAAATTTTAGGGGATGTTCCCCAAATGGCAGTCTTTGATACTGCTTTTCATGCAACTATGCCCCCAGAGGTAGCTACCTATCCCATCCCCTACGAATGGACAGAGAAAGGGGTGCGTCGCTATGGATTTCATGGAACCAGTCATAAATATTGTAGCCAACGGGTTGCCGAATTACTGGGAACGTCCTTGGAAGGGGTTAAATTGGTGACTTGTCATCTAGGGAATGGTGCATCCCTAGCAGCGATTAAAGATGGCCAGAGTGTGAATACAACAATGGGATTTACCCCCCTTGAGGGGTTAATGATGGGAACTCGTAGTGGTTCTGTAGATCCAGCAATTTTAATCTATTTAATGCGAGAACACCAATTAACGGCTGATGATCTCAATAATCTCTTAAATAAGGCCGCAGGATTAAAAGGGGTTTCGGGATTGTCTGCTGATATGCGAACCATTGTACAAGGGGTTGAAGATGGCAATGAACGGGCAATTTTAGCCTTTGAGATGTATATTCAACGTTTACACGCTAATATGGGCGCAATGATCGCCACGTTAAAAGGTCTAGATATTCTGGTCTTTACTGCAGGGGTGGGAGAAAATGCTGCTATTGTAAGAGAAAGGGCTTGTCAAGCCTTTGAATTTTTAGGGTTAAAGCTAGATAAAGAGGTAAATAACCAAAGACCTGTTGATCAGTTAATTTCCACCCCTGATTCTCAGGTTAAAGTCTATGTTATTCATACTGAAGAAGATTGGGCGATCGCTAAAGATTGCTGGCATTATCTTCAAGATCGTTAAAATTTCTTAAGTTAAATGGTTCAATTAGACATTTCCACTCAACCCCAAGAAACATCCAAACTGAAGGCATTTTTAAAGCTTATTTTGGCTTTAATTGCTATTTCTTTTGCTCCTATTTTTATTCGCTTTAGTGAGATTGAACTAGGGGCTTATGGAACAGTCTTTAATCGTCTCTGGATTTTTGTCATTGCTTTTGGACTGACTAAATTTATCAGACAGTCTTTAACAGCTTCAGAGACAGTTCAACCTCCAAGTGAGCGCTCCTTAATCAGCAAAACTAACTTTCTTTTATTTGGGGTTGGGGTAGCGTCGATTACTTCTTTGGCATTGTGGGCAGTCGCTTTACAATATACCAGTGTTGCCAATTGTATGCTGCTTAATAATTTAACGCCTATCTTTACCAGCTTAGGGGCTTTTCTCTGTTTTGGTAAACGATTTGACATTAAATTTATTGTGGGAATGTTAATTGCCCTTTTAGGGGCTGTGCTGTTATGTTTTGGTGATTTACAAGGAAGTGGGGGTCATTTAAGAGGGGATTTATACTCTTTATTGTCGGCAGTTTTCTTAGGAATTTATTTTTTGATAGTTGAGCAGTTAAGAAGCCAATTTTCTGCGACAACTATTTTGCTTTGGAGGGGATCAATTGGGGGATTATTATTAATTCCCGTGATTTCCTTAACTAAGGAATCATTCTTGCCCCATCTTTGGATTACTTGGTTAGCTGTGATTGGTTTAGGATTAATTTCTGAAGGCTTTGGACAACGATTATTAGCCGATTCTATGAAGAATTTTAGCGCTAGTTTTATTGCTATTTTCTTATTATTAGAACCGTTAATTAGCGCTATTTTAGCTTGGGTTATTTTTGCTGAAGCGTTAGGTGCAGGTACATGGGGAGGGTTTGGCTTAATTTTAGGTGGAATTTATCTTGCCCAAACCAGTCAGGCTGCTACTCAGGAATAATTAAAATTATGTGAGGTGTGGGAAGTGTGGGGAGTGTGGGGAGTGTGGGAAGAGCATACCACTAATGATAACTATAGCCCTATGCTTTACGGTTAGGACAGTATAGATCTCAGCAAACCCTTTCACAGCTTACTTCTGCTGAGTGCCTCCTGCCTTATGCCTTGTACGTAGTGCTATCGGGTATATAAAACTGTACTAAAGCGCTTTTCCCATCACCAAACAATTACGATCTTCGACTCGGACATATTGCAGTTCGTCCATAATCGTGTGCATTAAAAAAAGACCCCGTTCATTTTCTTTCTCTAGAGGATTCTGCTGTGGATTCTTTAACTCCTTTAATTTAGCGATAATATCAAAAGGTTCACCAAAATCCCAAATTTTCATCGTTAGCTGCCGACTAAAGAGTTGGAATTCTAAAGTGATAGGGGTTGTCTGAGGTAAGTTTTGATGGGCATAGTGAACAGTGTTAGTAAACCCTTCAGAGAGGGCTAATTTGACTTCCCAACTGCATCGTTGAGGAAGAAGAGGACTAATTTGTGTCTCAAACCAATGAAGGACTTCATTTAAGGATTCAATTTGAGTGGGAACTTGTAGGCGAAAAGACTGACCAACATCTTGATTCACGGGAATTATTCCAGTTATTTAGAAAGCGCCACTATTTTTATTAAAGACAATGAGAATTGTTTTTAAAATTAACTGTATATCGTACCATAAGCTCCAATTTCGCTGGTATCTTAAATCTAATTTGATCACTTCATCAAAGTCCTTTACCTGCGATCGCCCATAAACTTGCCACTCTCCTGTCATCCCTGGTTTTACATTAAGCCGTTGCCATTGAGGAACTTCGTAGCGTGCCACTTCGTCAGGTGTAGGAGGACGAGTTCCTACTAAACTCATATCACCTTGCAACACATTCCAAAATTGAGGTAGTTCATCTAAGCTAGTTCGCCTTAAAAACCGCCCAACTTTTGTAATACGAGGATCATGAGGATTTTTGAAAAAAGCCCCTTGCGCTGTATTGGCAACTGTGTGTTTAATCGCCTCTGCTTCTGTACACATGGAACGAAATTTGATGATTTTGAAGCGTTTTCCCAACCAACCACATCGAGTTTGACTAAAAAAGATTGGCCCAGGACTGTCGGTTTTAATGGCAATCACAATCGGTATGAGTAAAACAGAAGTAATAAATAACCCGACTAAACTACCGACAATATCTAACAACCGTTTTAACTTACTACGCACTGAGGGATGGGTTTCTGGTGGGATGGGAGGAGGTGAATTTTCCGAAGGGTATGCTTTACAGTCTGATACAATGTTCAGAGCATTCTTTAAGCCTGTCATGCTAAAAACAGCCATTACAGGGGGTTGTACATCCAACAACACAAAGTCAATATTTTTTTCTTTGGCTGCTTTGTGAAAGTGAACAATGACTCCCACCCCGCTACTATCCATAAATTGAGTTTGACTAAATTTAAGGATAATTTGTTCGGGGGGAACAGCTTGGTTAAGAAGCTTATGACAATTATCTCGGAATTCAACCGCTTCTAGTACCGTTAACCGTTCTGGAATATCGATCACCGAGCAGTTGGTAGGCATGGCTATCAGAGAGGTGTTTTTAGGAGAGTGCATCGTCATCATCAATGCTCCATTGGGTTATCTGAGTGGGGTTTCCCGTCCCTGTTCCATTTTAGCTTTGGCTTTTTTAGCGCTGCTGCGCAAAGATTGAAGACGAGTTTCATAGAACTTCTTTTGACGACGGTTAGGGGTTTGCTCTATTAGGGTTTTTAAAGCACTTCCCAGGCTTTTATAGGCGTTGGGGAGAGTATAACCAAAACGGGTGGCTAATGCAATTGCTTTATCGTCAGCTTCGATCGCCTCTCTTAGTTTGCGATCGCCGTTATTTTTTTGCCATAGACGATAGCCTGAAATTCCGCATAGGGACAAGGCTAATAATAATAGTAAGCCATCTTGTACCCATAATTCGCCCACTGCTCCCCCTAACCCTATGGCGAGGGCAGCCATTTCCCATCCCTCTCTGGGAATGGTATCATTTTGAATACGGGCAACTTCATGCCAAAATAACAAATTACGTTGATCAATTGCTAAATTTTCCCATTTTGCTAGATCAATCTGCACTTCTATTTCATCTCGTCCCAATTCTTCACTACGGATTAGGGGGGGATTAATTTCTGTACTCCCTTCTACCATCACCCAACTTTGTAATTCTGGGGGAAGTAAGGATTTTAACCGTCTCAGTTCGCTCATTTCGGCTCTAGCAGATGAGGTTGCGTAATAAGATGTCATTGTAATAGTATATGGATTCAACAATTTTAGAGAAATTCTAGCGCAAAATTGACCTTTACAGTAGTCGAACTTTCCCTACTGGTTTGTCAAATTGAAAGTGACGGCTTGAGAGAGGGGGAAGAGATGGAAGATTTAACCACAAAAATTAGTTAGACACAGCACTACCGAAGATCAATATTGTTTGGCAATGGGAATAAGATAAGATAACATATCCAACAGAAAGTTGAGCCTTGACGTTTCACAAATTGGGGATGACTTAGGACAAATGAACGCATGGATGAAGTTATTGCCTTGGGGTATTGCAGCCAGTGCAGCTTGGCTACTTGGATTTACTTACAATACCAGAATTGAAGGTAAAATTGGGCTTTTAACCAAAATGTATGGGGAAAAAACCGTTCTAGCCGCCGAAAAACAAGGAGAACGTCGGATTATCTTAGTGGGTGGCTCAGGAGTTCATTACTCGGTGAATAGTCAAAAGCTAGAGGAAAAATTGGGAATCCCTGTCTTTAATTTTGGATTGGATGGAAATTTAGGTTTTAATGTAATTTTTCCCGCAGTTCTTCCTAATATTAGAGCAGGAGATATTGTTCTGTTGATTCCCGAATATCTGATGCTAACAGATGATGATGGGATTGGGATGCGATCAGTTTTTTTTGAAGCAGCGACTCAACAAGTAGGAAAAGCTGATATTCCCTTAAGAACCTATACAGAAGATGGATTTTCTTTGGGAGTTGCTAGTTTGCGCCCTCTGGTGAAAACTAGCCTTGATCTGGCAACCAAGGGTCATATTGATAATTACTACAGTGATCCCCTTACCCCTTGGGGAGATCCAACCAAAACATGGGGGCGAAAAAGTGCATGGTGGAAATTACCTATTAGAAAGCCAGTCACTCCCCATTCTGTCCAAAGAATTCGTCAATTTCGGGATCAATTAGCAGCAAAGAATGCCGAGTTAGTGATTGCTATTCCTTGGATTTATGGAAGCACTGATGAGAAAACTTGGAAAAATGTGCAGACAACAGCAGATAAACTGAGTGAAATCGCTCCAACACTTTATGACCCAGATTCTTTAAATATTCAAACAGATGTTAGTTTATTTGCAGATACTCATTATCACTTAATTCCAGAAGGAAGACTGTTAAGAACGGAGCAAATTGTCCAAGAAATCACACCTTTACTTGAGAAAGATAATTAGATCATCTTTTGGGGCTTAAATTCCATGTACAAAAAGCTTATTTCTCCCTTGTTTCCCCTCTTTTTAATTGTTCTGCTCACCTTAGGGGGATGTGTTCGTTATGATGTTGGTGTCAATTTTACAGAACAACATCATGGCACAATTGTTCAGCAGATTCATTTAGGACAGCAATTAACCAGTTTAAGTGGTTTAGAAGCTCGAAGATGGCTGGAAAGCCTAGATTTAAGGGCTAAGAAGCTACAGGGTTCAGTGAAACGCATTTCAGACGCTGATCTGCAAATTACGATTCCTTTTAACAATGGTGATGATCTGGTTGATAAGTTTAATCAGTTTTTTAATCCGACTACCAATCAAAATAAGCAAACGGATAACAAGGTTGATCTTTTACCGATTAAGGCAGAAATTAGTATTAATCAAAGTAACTGGCTCTTTGTTGAGCGCAATCACCTTAATTTAATGGTTGATTTACAGGGTTTGGGTGTTCTTTCTCAACAAGGAAATATTATTGTTAGCCCAGGGGATTTAATTGATTTACATTTTATTTTAACCACTCCTTGGGGAGCAAAATCTTTGTTAGAGACAACCCCTAATTTGACGCAAAATGGACAACAGTTAATCTGGAAACTACAACCAGGTCAAGTCAATACCCTTGACACTGTGTTTTTAGTTCCCAGTTACTTAACATGGGGAACAATTGCTATTATTGCTTTTTGTATCCTTGGCTTTTTGGTAAAATATAAACGGTTTCCTGGGGTTACGGCTTAGTTTTACCATTGATTGGATGAAGGGCTAAAGCCCAACAACTGACGGATCTCCTGACTTTATGGTGATCAGCAAAACTTATACATCGTAGGATGGGTTAGGCACAGCGATAACTTAGAGGAAAAGTTGATAATTTTTGATTTGTGCCGTAACCCATCACAGGCTAATTGTATGATTTTATACGGTCTCCACCATCG
>JBFRWQ010000542.1:0-2904 GCA_051439665.1 Microcystaceae cyanobacterium
GTTATATGCTATGATAGGAACGCCTTCCACGGTGAAAAACCCGTACGGTTCAAGTCAAAAAGTAACGGCACAGGTGGATTTATATCTATCCAAGTCCGATCAGGGATTATTGACAGTCCCTAAACGATATTATTTGACTCCTAAGTCTAAATCAGATCGTAAACAAGCGCAGACGCGTCTTCAGACCGTCGGAGCTTAACGTTTGGAATCCACGCGTTTTTAAACCGTGGAGATGTCAATGAAGAGTGTATGAAAAGCGGATAGCCTAAATGACTTCTGATTATGACCCCAATTTATACCCTCCCCATCCTGAAGGCTCAAAGTCTGATGATACCAATTGGGTAGATGGGGATGATACCTCTATTCCCCCTCAATCTCAGTCATCCCAACGGCCATCTACTTCTTCTGAGGGAAGTTCAACCCTAATTATGGTAGAGACGGCATTTTTAGCGAGTACCGCCAGTTTAATTTGGTTAATTAACTACTTCTTTCCTCTGGGTCCTGTTTTACGTCTTTTATTCCCTCTCCCCATAGCGCTTGTATATCTCAGACGAGGAAAACGGGCGGCGTGGATGTCTGCACTGGTTTCTGGCCTCCTATTATCCGTACTGATGGGACCGACTCGCAGTATTGTCTTTTTAATTCCCTATGGTTTAATGGGAGTGCAATTAGGATGGTGTTGGTGTAAACAAGCAAATTGGGGATTTTCTATCTTTACTGGGGCGTTAATTGGTTCATTTGGCTTTTTCTTTCGGTTTTGGTTGTTTTCTATTCTCTTAGGCGAAGATTTATGGCAATATGTCATTACTCAAATGACTAATGTAGCTGATTGGATTTTTCTTAAGTTAGGAATTTTAGCCCAACCTAACTTTTTTGTCGTTCAAGCGTTAACCGTTAATTTAATTTTTATTAATAGTTTGGTTTATTTATTTGCCGTACATTTAGTCGCTTTATTAATTCTTGATCGATTGGGTAATCGTATTCCTCGACCACCTGAATGGATACAAGCTTTAGTTGAATATGACTATTAAGTGATGGGAAAAATTTAGATATGACTGATAATTTGGCCAAGCTTAGTGAGATTATCTAATTCTCCTACAATTCGCTTAATCGGTTGTGGCCAGACTCTCATCAGGGTGGGGGTTGCCGAGATATGATGAGTTTCTGCTAAGTCGGGATGTTTGGCAATATCAATCACTTTCAGGGTGTAGGGCGCTTTTAATTCCTGTTCTAACAATTGATGAATCAGGGTTAATGTTTGTTTCGTATTCGCATTGTGGCTAGATACAAATAACCGTAAAACATAACTTTGTTGTTCAGCAGGAGATAAACCGTTAAAAGCAAGAGAAGGATTAGATAAACTTATTTCAAGGCGATCGACGGGAATAATTAGGTCATGGGTTTCCCAAAGTTGAGGAAACAGAGGACGATAAGCATTTAGTACCATTGGATGACAAATTTCTTCTTTCCAAGGTATGGTTTTCCAGACTAGGTTGTCTGTTTGAAACACTGCATTGAGAAGGGGTTGAAAGCGCTGTACCGCAGGGTAACATTCCGCCACTGTTTGTATTTCTCCACTAACGGGATCAAGCCAGCGATCGATGGTAGCAGTATAACTGGGAATGAGGAAAAGGGGTATTTCGGGTAGTTTAAGAACTTGCTGAAGAATACCACAAAGATGGGAATGCCACCGATCTTGTTTCTTGGGATCAATACAATAAATAAGGTCGCCGCCTGGGGTAAACAGAGCGATTCCTTTATATAATGAGGGTAAAGTGGTCACGGTTGGTGGTTGCAGTAGCGTCAGGATTCTATTCGATGGAAATCCGTAAAAAAAGCCATCAAGCTATTCTACTATTTTATACGCAATGTCGGGTGACGACTCTACTTTCTCAACATTCTAAAGAAGATTTAAGATTCTATATTTCTCATTGAGGTTGTTATCGCTATCAAATTAATCCTAATATTTCTGTGACCCCCGGCTTGATTTGGTTAACTGCACCGAACCAAGACACTCGTAATTCGGACAACCTTTCAATCCTAGTTAAAAAGCTTACATTTTTCTTAAGAAATTAACTAAATTTCTGAACACCATCTTACCTGTAGGGGCGCAAGGCTTGCGCCCATTGAACTGCAACCATCAAAATATAATAAAGGGCATAATAGTATAATAAAGGGCATAATAGTATTATGCCCCTACGAATCCTCTGAAGCTTGGCGAGAACGACGGGAAAACCGTTTTCCTAAATCATCCATCACATCATCTAACCCTGCGGCCAAAGCAAGATTATTACCATAATATAAAACTAACAAAGCGGCCACATAAGCCTCACTTCCCACTGCAACCTGTGTATCATCCACCAATGCTTTAATGGAGCAAATGACCCCCTTCAAAGTTAATTTATATAACAATTTCTGGCAAAAGCTTTACCCCCCCCGATTTATGCTAAGTTTTGGCTGTTTATATTTTTTTAAGATTTGTGAGGAAAGAAAACTTGTGGTTAAACTAAAACAATCTGTCTTAACAGCAACTGGCCTCGTGGCTGGTGGGCTCTTCTCTGCTGGTGCAGCACAAGCTCTCACCGTTGTACCGACCGATCTGATGCCTGGTCAACAATATCGCTTAGTATTTGTCACAGACAGCACAAGAGATGCGCTCTCATCTGACATATTAGATTATAATACTTTTGTTACCAATGATGTAACAGGAAGTCAACTAGCAACTGATTTGACTAATGCGGGTTTGACTCCAGACTGGTTTGCGATCGCTTCAACATAAACGGTAGATGCCATAGATAATACAAGTACAACGGGAACGGGAGTACCGATCTACCTGATAACAGGTGAACGAGTTGCTGATGATTACCCAGATTTGTGGGATGGCTCGATTATGACAGGGATCGA
>JBFRWQ010000543.1:0-10352 GCA_051439665.1 Microcystaceae cyanobacterium
GCTCAAAAGCGATCGATTTAGATGCTTTTTAACCTCCATACTCTTGAAAAAAGGCAGGAGGTTGATCTAGAAGAGGATTTAAACCCAATTGGGCGAGGCAAGAAGGCTTCGATTTAACTCTTAGATCTTTCCTCCTGCCCCCTCTCTACAAACTAATTAGAGGCTAAATCCAAAGGCGCAGGGCAAGAAACATTTGTTCCCCCTAAGCCACAGTAACCCCCAGGATTTTTAGCTAAATACTGTTGATGATAATCTTCTGCATAGTAAAAAGGAGGGGCATCAATAACTTCAGTGGTTATGTTGCCATACCCTGCATCAGTTAAGGCTGTTTGATAGGCTTGTTGGGATTCTGCGGCTAGTTTCTTCTGTTCCTCAGAATAAGTATAGATCCCTGAACGATATTGGGTTCCCACATCATTTCCCTGACGCATTCCTTGGGTGGGATCATGACTTTCCCAAAAAACCTTGAGCAATTCGCCATAATTAATAACAGTCGGGTCATAAACTACGAAAACCACCTCATTATGACCAGTCATACCCGAACAGACTTCATTATAAGTAGGATTGGGGGTATATCCAGCAGCATAGCCGACTGATGTACTGTAAACTCCATCTAATTGCCAAAATTTCCGTTCTGCACCCCAAAAGCATCCTAAGCCAAAAAGCGCTGTTTTCATTCCGTCAGGGAAAGGGGGCTTTAAGGGGTTTTGTAAGACATAATGTTGGTTATTAAGGGGCATTTCCTCAGAGCGTCCAGGTAAAGCGTTTTCAGCTTTGGGCATTTCTGCTTTTTTACCTAATCCGAATAAAAACATAATGAGACCTATGATGAAAAATTCTACAGATTCTATTATTACAAAACGTTACAATAATTGACAGGTAATTTTGAGATTGTGTTAAATTTTAAGGGTAGCCTCCCTCAAATATCTGTTGAGGGGAGTTTAGTGCTTAAAATGATGACAATTTTCGCAAATTTATGGAAAATACTCGCCCAAGCACCCCCTAACCCTGGCTTTATTCTAAGTCCACCCTGGTGTTGGTTTTTATTGGGATTAATCGTATCCAGTGGGGAATATTTCCTGCGCAAGTCTATTAGCAAAACCTATCGCTTTGTCATCTTGATGATCGGAGCCAGTTTAATTCTGATGGCTGTTATTTTGTGGCGAATAGAAGATATTTTTGATATATATTGGCCAGTTTTTATGACAGTGAAGGGGGCATTGACTTTACAGATTTTATATTGGATGGGTTTAGCATTTACCTTTGTTTTTTGGATTCGACCCATGTTTTATCGGGTTCAAATCTCAAAAATGGTTGATAGTAATGAAGCAGAAACCTTGACAGAAATTCAGCCTGGACAAATGGGTAGAGTCCTTTATGAAGGTTGTTCTTGGCAAGCTTGTTGTGAAAACTATCCCGAAACCATTGCTCCCCACCAAAAGGTATATGTTGTTGGGCGCAAAGATAATATTCTCTTTGTGATTCCTGAAAATTTACTTCATCATTAGGGATGATTTTTGAAATTGATTGAGAGAGGTTAAAGTCAATGAATGCTCTATTTTTGGCGTTAGTACTGATGGCAGCTTCTACCTTCGCTGGTAGTGTTAAGGTTATCAGACAAGGAGATGAAGCGCTTGTGGAAATGTTAGGCCGTTATGATGGCAGAAAGTTAAAACCAGGTCTAAATTTTGTTACTCCCTTTATCTCTTATATTGCTATTAAGGAAACAACTCGTGAGCAAATTCTGCAAGTGCCACCCCAAAATTGTATTACCAGTGATAATGTTTCCATCAAAGTTGATGCAGTTGTTTATTGGAGAGTTTTAGATTTAGAAAAAGCCTATTACAAAGTTCAGAATCTACAGAGGGCTATTTCTAACTTGGTGTTAACTCAATTGCGGGCGGAAATGGGGCGCTTAACTCTGAATGAAACCTTGATCGCTCGTACAGAAATTAATGAGAATTTACTACGAGATTTAGATGTGGCAACAGCGCCTTGGGGGGTAAAAGTCACTCGTGTTGAACTGTTGGATATTGTACCCTCTTCTACAGTTCAAGGGGCAATGGAATTACAGATGTCCGCCGAGCGCAAAAAGAATGCTGCCATTTTAATTTCTGAAGGGGAACGTCAAGCGATGATTAATAATGCTCAGGGGGAAGCTGAGGCGAGAATCATTCGGGCTGATGCTGACAACAAAGTATCTATGTTGAGAGCGGAATTTCAACAAAAAAAACAAATTCTGAAAGCTCAAACCGTTGCAGAAGAATTGGAATTGATTGCAGAAAAACTGAAAAAAGATCCAGGATCTCAAGATTCTTCTTATGGTAAAGCCTTGCAATTTCTCTTGGCACAAAATTATATGGAAATGGGAAATAATATCGGACTCAGTGATAATAGTAAGGTATTATTCTATGATCCTAGCAATGTACCTGAAACGCTCAAGAAGATGGAATCGATGATTGATTAGGCTCTTCCGACATGATGGTAGATAATGTATAAAAAACACGATTAGCCTGTGATGGGTTATGGCGCAAATTATGCATTTATAAGGTTTCCCAAAAAATAACCCCTCTGCCTAACCCATCCTACAATATATTAGTTTTGCTGTTGAATAAGGTTAATCAATTATTCTAGGGTAGGCATTGTTATATTAAGCATAAGGTTATTAGAATTTTAGCTTAAAATGAGGAAGTGTGATCGCTATTCATTTTACCTTGTCCCTTTTGAATCAGTTGTAATAAGACTAATTCGAGTTGAGTTAACTTTTTTAAAGTCATTAGTGTAAACTTAATCAATAAACTCTTAATATATTAATGATACCGTTCAAAACTATACTTAAGGTAACTACACTATGCGTTATCAAGTTCGACTCAAACAAAGTGAAGAAGGATATGCAGTTTGGTGTCCTAGTTTACCCGGATGTTGGTCACAAGGAGACACCGAAGCAGAAGCACTGGAAAACATCAAGGAAGCGATAGAAGACTATTTAGAGACAATGGAAGAGTTAAATAAAGATGCTAACGTTCGTTATGTAGAAGTGGTATAATTATGCCAAAATTGCCCGAAATTAATCATCTACGCGCTGTCAATGCTTTTGAAAAAGCAGGATTTCGCATCACCCGACAACGAAAACATATTACTATGACTAATGAAGAAAGAACAATTACGATTCCGAGAGCAAACCCGATTAATGCTTATACAATGGCAGGGATTGTTAAAGAAGCAGGGTTAACGATTGAAGAATTTGTCAAATTGCTTTAAAAAGAGTGAGTATTAAACCCACCCCTAAAAAATCAATAATTACTTATAAGCATCCATTCCTTCACAAGAACAAACCAAATTTCTGTCCCCGTAAGCATTATCAATCCGTCCCACCACTGGCCAGAATTTATACACCTTACTCCACTCAGCAGGATAAGCTGCTTGTTCACGAGAATAAGGATGATTCCATTCCCCACAGATGGTACTTTCTGCGGTATGGGGTGCATTTTTTAACGGGTTATCCGTTGCATCAATTTCACCCTTTTCTATCGCTTCCGCTTCCTGATAGATAGCAATCATCGCATCACAAAAACGATCTAATTCAGCAAGAGATTCGCTTTCAGTCGGTTCAATCATCACCGTACCAATCACAGGCCATGATACCGTAGGAGCGTGGAAACCACAGTCCAACAAGCGCTTGGCGATATCATCCACTTCTACCCCTGCACGTTTTTTAATCGGACGCAAATCAATGATACACTCGTGAGCGACAAAATCATTGCTACCCTTAAATAAAACGGGATAGTAGGAATCTAAACGTTTAGCCATGTAATTAGCGTTTAAAATGTCTACTTTAGTCGCATCTGTTAACCCTTCTGTTCCCATCATGGCGATATACATCCAGGAGATAACCAAAATACTAGCGCTTCCCCAAGGTGCAGCAGAAATTGCCCCAATTGTCTCTTGATGCTTCCCGTTACTTTCGCTACTTAACTGGGATAACACCAAATTGGTATCGGGTAAGAATGGAACCAAATGTGATTTTACACCAATGGGACCCACACCAGGACCGCCACCTCCATGAGGAATACAGAAGGTTTTATGGAGGTTCAAGTGACAAACATCTGCACCAAAGTCCGCAGGCCGACAGACACCCACTTGTGCATTCATATTGGCACCATCCATATAGACTTGTCCGCCATATTGATGGATAATGTCACAAATTTCTGTAATCGCTTCTTCAAATACCCCATGAGTCGAAGGATAAGTCACCATCAAAGCAGATAATTTATCAGCGTGTTTCTCTGCTTTTCCTTTTAAGTCAGCGATGTTAATATCCCCATTCTTGTCGCATTTTACCGCAACAACCTTCATTCCACACATAACAGCGCTCGCAGGGTTCGTTCCGTGGGCTGATTCAGGGATTAAACAGATATTTCGCTCAGTTTCTCCTCGACTTTCGTGATATTTGGCAATCACTTGTAAACCTGCATATTCTCCCTGTGATCCCGCATTAGGTTGGAGAGAAATGCCGTCAAAACCAGTTATCTCGCTTAACCAGGTTTCTAATTGATGGAAGAGAATCTGATAACCTTCTGCTTGTTCTAAAGGTGCAAAAGGATGTAATTTACCGAATTCTGCCCAAGTAACGGGAATCATTTCGGCAGTAGAATTCAATTTCATCGTACAAGATCCCAAAGGAATCATTGATGTATTTAAGGCTAAATCCTTACTTTCCAATTGATGTAAATAACGCAGTAATTCAGTTTCTGAGTGATGCTGATTGAATACAGGGTCAGTTAAGTAATCACTGGTACGCTTAAAGAAGATAGGAAAGTTAAAATTAGCGGCTTTGGCAATTTCTTCAACGGTAAAGGGTAACTCATCTTTAGCAGCGAAAATCTGCCATAAGTCTATAATATCGGCAATGGTAGTGGTTTCATCTAAGCTGATTCCCACTGAACCACCGTCCATTAAGCGTAGGTTAATTTTACGTTGTTGTGCTGCTTGGATCAACGCCTTAACACTAGCTTCTCCTACACCTACTTGAATAGTATCAAAGAAAAACTCAGATTTAATCGAATAATTGAGCCGTTCTAACCCATCTGCTAAGATAACCGTTAATTGATGTACCCGTTGAGCAATATTTTTAATTCCCTCAGCGCCGTGATACACACCATACATCGAGGCAATAACAGCAAGCAGTACCTGAGCAGTACAAATATTACTGGTGGCCTTATCCCGTCGGATATGTTGTTCACGAGTTTGTAAAGCCAAACGTAAAGCAGGATTTCCGTTTTTATCCTTAGAAACTCCCACAATTCGCCCTGGAATTTGCCTTTTATAAGCCTCTTTAGTCGCAAAATAAGCAGCGTGGGGGCCACCATATCCCATTGGTACACCAAAGCGCTGTGTACTTCCCACTGCAATATCAGCCCCAAATTCTCCAGGAGGGGTTAATAGGGTTAAACTAAGAGGGTCTGCTGCAACTGTGACTAAAGCGCCGACTTGATGAGCATTTTCGATAAAAGTACGATAATCAAAGACTGTGCCATCAGTGGCAGGATATTGTAGTAATGCACCAAATATTTCTTTTTCAAACTCAAATAAGCGATGATCTCCTACAATAACCTCAATGCCTAGTGGATAAGCACGAGTTTTAATCACTTCAATGGTTTGAGGATGACAATGACTAGAGACAAAGAAAGCATTGGCCGTTTTCTTCTTACACAGTCCATAACTCATACTCATTGCTTCTGCTGCTGCTGTACCTTCATCTAACAGAGATGCGTTAGCAATTTCAAGTCCCGTTAACTCTATAATCATAGTTTGGAAGTTCAGCAAAGCTTCCATTCTTCCCTGTGCAATTTCCGCTTGATAGGGGGTGTAAGCGGTGTACCAGCCTGGATTTTCTAGAATGTTGCGTAAAATAACAGGAGGGGTGATACAATCATAGTAGCCCATGCCGATATAAGAACGATAAACTTTATTTTTAGAAGCAATCGATTTTAATTGAGATAAGGCAGCATATTCGCTTTGAGGATTGGGTAAGTTTAATGGTTTTTCCAAACGAATGGAATGAGGAACGGTTTTATCAATTAAATCATCTAAGGTAGCAACCCCTAAAGTCTCCAACATCTGCTGAATTTCAGCTTGATTGGGTCCAATATGACGATTGGTGAATGAATCTGTTGGAGAAAGGATTTTACTCAATGATGCTGGGGTTTTGTGTGTAGTGCTATCAAGATTGGCAGTTATATCTAGGTTAGGCATATCTAGGTAATAGGCAGTTTATTAAGGACTTGATCGATTAGTTTACTATTTGTAACAAAAGTTTGCAATGCAATCTTAAAAAAATAAGAAATGATTACTGTTCAATCCTTAATATTTTAATTGAATGGTTGGCTGCTCTGGATTACTAATATCAATATAATTTAAACGAGATTGAGGAATGCGTGAAGATAAGGTTTTCATCTGAGTGAGTACGGCCAACTGTTGGGGAAAATGGGAGCGATAAGGACCTAAATGGACTTGTCCTAACTCAGTTTGCAAAATCAAATTATTGGGATTGCGCCAGTCTAATTGCTGAATCTTGGGGGAAAATTCTTTTAGATGGGGATATAATGACTGCCATTGTTCCTGATAGATGGGTAAATAACCAAGAACTTTTAAGGAAAACTGAAGACGTTTATCCCTCGCTTGATAAAAAGAAGCAGGAATAAAAACCCCATCTTGATCTAAAAATCCTTTTTGCTTCTCACTGGTTGCGATCGCAATTGGTATTCTTTCCTCTACGTTTAGTATAATCTGAGAGGGCAATAATTTTCGAGTCAGGCTAACGTGATGTAAGGGAGGTTGCTGTTCTAATTGCTGTTTGAGGGTTTGACTGGGAAAGCGCCAGAGGGTTTGAGGATAGGAAAACCCCAAGAGAGTTTCGATTTTCTCATCAGAGACTAACTGATTTCCTTCAATTTCGATTTGCTCGGCACTGCGAATTAACCAATGAGGATGGCTTAAGACCCAACCTAAGCCCCCTGAGAAGCCAATAAGAAGAGTTAAACGCCAAATTCCTTGCCAAAACTTCCAGCGTCTTTGATTAAGTAATACTTGCCGTCTAGATGGGGCAGAATCAGAAATAGAGGCCATTATGATGGGTGAGGGGTAAATCAATAGTTAGAACAGAAATGTTATAACAGAGTTAGAGCGCTTTTTAAAGGCGCATCTGTGATTAGAACAAACAGTTAACTTGAACTGATTGGCCTTCCTCTTACAAGGAATTCCCTGAAAGGTAATAAGTTCCTATGTTATAGTTCTATCATGAACATTGTTAGGTTCTTTGAGAAATTTAACTTCTATCAGAACTTGACCAAAATATCCTGATATCAAAGTAAAGATAGTTCTACGACTTACTTCAAGGCTTATGGTCATTAATAAAAGCGGTCTTATTTTAGGTGCTACCGCCGTTGCCCTCACCACAGTGGCTGTCACCATCGGTGCTGGTCTTCGCTCTCAAAGTCAAGCATTTTTTCAAGATAACCCCAAAGAAATCGTCGATGAGGTTTGGCAAATCATTAACCGTACTTATGTCGATGCAGCGCTCCTAGAAACCGTCGATTGGCGAGGAACCCGCACCGAATATCTCGACCGCTCCTATAAGGATGTGGAGGAGGCTTATGATGCTGTTAGGGAAATGTTAGAAAAACTCGAAGATCCTTATACTCGCTTTATGGATCCTGAAGAATTCCAAAATATGCAGATCGATACCTCAGGTGAACTGACGGGTGTTGGTATTCAAATTACCAAAGATGAAGAGGAAAATCGCATTGTTGTCGTCTCACCCATTGAAGATACACCCGCCTTTAAAGCAGGGGTGTTAGCCAAAGATATTATTATCAAAATCGATGGCCAAGACACCAAAGGGATGGAAGTTGAAGACGCAGTGAAGTTAATTCGAGGTGAACCTGGTTCAACCGTGACGTTAACCATTTTACGGGGAACAAGGGAAATTGATTATCCTTTAACAAGAGCAAGAATTGAAATTCATCCCGTTAAGGCTCGCATTCAAGATACCCCCATTGGTGACATTGGCTATATTCGACTCACCCAATTCAATGCCCAAGCCAGTGAAGAAATGCGAGAAACGATCAAAGAATACGAGGATAAAAATGTCAAAGGCTATATTCTTGATCTGCGCTCTAATCCAGGCGGTCTTCTCTACTCTAGTATTGATATTGCTCGGATGTGGCTCAATGAGGGTCGCATTGTTTCTACAGTTAACCGAGTGGGGTCAGATGAGGTTTATCGAGCCAATAACCGTGCCTTGACTACTAAACCTATTGTTATCCTTGTCGATGGAGGATCAGCCAGCGCAAGTGAAATTCTTTCTGGCGCATTACAGGATAATGATCGGGCGATTTTAGTGGGGACAAAGACCTTCGGTAAGGGATTGGTGCAATCAGTTCGTCCCTTGGGGGATGGGTCAGGATTAGCAGTCACGATTGCCAAATATTTGACCCCTGACGGGCGAGATATTAATAAGCAGGGTATTGAACCCGATCATGAAGTAGAATTAACCGATGAAGATCGCAAAGCTCTACAGCAGGATCGTCAACAAATTGGCACATTTAAAGACCCTCAGTTTTCTCAAGCATTTGAGTATCTTAAGCAAGAAATTGCTGAACAAAACGGCGATTCTCTACCACAGGCTAATAAATAATTGGATGTCACTGAGGTTGGCATTTTCCCGAACGGATTAGGCCAATTCGGGCAGCGATCGCTTGTTCTGATGAGTCAAACGGCCCCCAAACGGTTTGCTGTTCTGGGGGTTTTGCTGTGTCAAAGGCTTGAATTTGACAATTTCCCGCCTCTGTCTTGATAATAAACCAAACGGTTTTTTGAACCATAGTCATTTAACTTGAAAATGAATAATAATGTTAGATAATTCGCCAAATTTAGCTAAAGCAGTTGAAAAATTACATCATCTTAGCCTTTATCTCCGATGGTTGTTGGTTGGTTTTTGTTGGCTAATAGTAATTCCTCTGGCGTTATGGCAGCTACGGGAGGATATTGCCCTAATGAGAGAATATTTTACATGGTCAGCGCTTCGTTACACCTTAACTTATTCTCTTGTTCCTGCCTTTTTTTTGTTTGCTTCGGTGGGGATCACCTTAGCGGTCTTATTGCGTCATAGTCAATTGATTCTCAGAGGTCTTCGACCCGAAGAGCGAGCCAAATTAGAACAACAAGCCAAAAATATTTATCGCATCGGTCCACGTCACCCCCTATGGAAATGGCTATTTTAATTTTTTTTTAAAGATTGTTATGATTTGGCGACTAACTGGGTATATTCACTGAGGACGTAAATCAAAAAATTGAGTGATTAGGAGCGCTTTATGTTAAATCTGTTACAACTAATGGACTCTCAGAGGTCTTCGACCTGAAGATCTAGCCAAATTGAACAATAAGCCAAAACTACTAATCATATCAGTCCACGTCACCTCCTATGGCAATGGCCATGTTTAATTTTTTTAAAGATTGTTATGATTTGGTGACTAATTGGGTATATTCACTGAGAACGTAAATCAAAAAATTGAGTGATTAGGAGTGCTTTATGTTACCAAAAATGTTACATGAAATGAATTCTCAGAGATCTTCGACCTGAAGAGCAAGCCAAATTAGAAAAACAAGCTAAAACTATTGATCGCATCGGTTAACGTCACCCCAGATGGCAAGGGTTATGTTAATTTTATCTTTATGATTGTTCTGATTGTTCGACTAACTGGGTATATCATTGATAAGATAGAGCAGAAAATTTAGTAATGAGGAGTGCTTTATGTTACGCAAATGTTCCAGATAGTGATCATCAAGGTAATCTTTTTTTAGGAGTCACCTTAAACCTTCGTGAGGAAAAAGGACATGAATAGCATAATTGAAAACCAAAAAACAAACAATTCAACTTTACCAACAGAGTCCTTTAATGATCCATTATTGTCCAATGGTACGCTTTGGGGCTTAGAAAAAATTGAAGCCCCACAAGTTTGGGATGATGTATATAAAGCGCATAGCGTTTACAATACACAAACTAAACCTGTGGTTGTTGCCGTGATTGATACAGGGGTGGACTATACCCATAAAGATTTACAAGATAATATGTGGACCAACCCAGGTGAAGTGCCAGATGATGGAGTGGATAATGATGGGAATGATTATATTGACGATGTTTATGGTTGGGATTTTAACGGGGATGATTCAGACCCGATGGATGGTCATTCTCATGGAACTCATGTAGCAGGAACGATCGCAGCGACGGGGAATAATCAAATTGGGGTAGTAGGTGTCAATCCCTATGCCGAAATTATGGCACTGAAATT
>JBFRWQ010000544.1:0-6174 GCA_051439665.1 Microcystaceae cyanobacterium
CTGCGATGCTTTCCTTAACTACTGAAGACATCTTGACTGATACCCTTTTTCCCCAAAGTGTTTCCTGCGGCCTTCCTTTTTTATTTGTTCCCCTTCGCAACCAACAAGCACTAAAGCAAGCAAGCATCAATAAAACGGTCTGGAAAAAAGTATTAATGAATCAATGGGCATCTGAAATCTATTTATTCACCCAAGAGGTAACATTCCCCCAGTCTAGCTTTTCAGCACGGATGTTTGCTCCCTCGATGGGCATAGAAGAAGATCCTGCTACAGGTTCGGCGGTTAGTGCATTAGGGGGCTATTTAGGGGTTAGGGATAAACAGGAGGATGGAGCGCTTGTCTGGACAATAGAACAGGGTATTAAGATGGAAAGACCTAGTTTTTTACGTCTAGAAGTGGATAAACAAGGGGGTGATATCCAAGCTATTCGGGTGGGTGGATCTTCTGTTCTAATGAGTGAGGGGAGTTATATAATAGACAAAGAAATGCTTTAGGTATAAACTTTTAGCACAATTCACATTAAGATTCTCCATAACACTCACCTGGAAATTTATGTTAGCCTATCAAATTATTATTCTTTTTTGAGAAATTCTTCCACTGTTAGGTTAATATCACTGGCAATTTTTCTTAATAGGATGGGTGGAATATCTCTCCCTTTATGACAAGGAACAGTCGTACCACGTCCATCTGGATGACGAAATTGTTTATGGGAACCTCGTTGACGGATTTCTACAAAACCTCGTTTTTCTAGCAAACGAATAACTTCTTGTGGTTTGAGAACTGGAATTTTACCCATGTTTTAAGCAATCACGATTTGTTGTGTTCCGAGAAATTCTGTTTCTAAGATAAGTTCTTCATCTTCTAATAACATTTCAAGGACTTCTTGCAAATTTGCTTGCAGTTCATCTAAGGTTTCCCCAGTAGAATGTGCGCCAGCAAAATTAGGAACATAACCAACATAAAGATTTGTTTCTTTGTCTTTTTCAATAATGGCTGTAAATACTTTCATACTGTTACCCTATTGTTTGATCATGGGTGCGATGTCGAAGGCAGAGCGAAGCTAATCGCTTACTTTATTTTCTTAACTATACCATAATCATATTAGAAGACTTAGGGACAATTTGCTTAAATACAGTAGTGGACTGTTTCAGCTAATTTGGTGCATTAGAATTGGGGTTGTGTTGGTTTTCGTGTCTCAACCCAACCTGCGTTTATTCCATCATCTTAGGTGAAACAGACTAGGAGAGTATGTTTTAAAAGAAAGAACCTATCATTTCTCCAAGGTGACTCCCCCACTTCACTGTAACAAAGGGTACTAGATTTATACCAAATCCGGTTAACAAAACCCAGTTATCACTCTCTGGCCAAGAATCTCCCCCCTCTTCCCCCTCTCTACCAAAACTAGGTTTTATAAGTCGGATTTGGTATTATTGGGTGTTTCCCTGATTTGTACCCAGTAACAGTCAATCCCTAGAGGAGGAATTAGGGGCTAAAGCCCAACAACGGGATAATTATAACGGAGAGGGTGGGATTCGAACCCACGTTGGATCACTCCAAACTCGATTTCAAGTCGAGCGCAATCGACCACTCTGCCACCTCTCCTAAAAGTAAGGCGACCTCTATTATATCAAAAGATCTTCCATTGCGATCGCAATTATACTGAAATCTTCCCAGAATTAATAGTAATATAAAATCAACCATCATAATACTCTAGAAAAGGAGAAGCCAAAATTCCTAAAATTTGCTTTAACTGATTGATATAATATTCCTTTATATCGATATAGACTAATTTATCTGTTAATTTTAAAAATTTCCAAATAATTCCCGTTGTAACGACCCCATAGATATTAAGATTTAATCCATCTTTTTGATTAAAGATTTGTGCGGCTAACATTTCGGCCATACATTGTCCTAAACCTCCTTTAATGTTTTCGTTTTTCGCTTCTACTAAGGTAATAATTGGGCAACGGATTTCATAAATTTCTGAGGAAGCGGTTAAAATATAGTCACAATAGCCACTTAATCCTTGGCTAAGATCAACAGTTAATTCTGTCCCCGAAAAGAAGCTTATTTTTTGCTCTAACATACGTCTAACTTCTAATAAGATGGGAGTGATTAATAATTCTGATCTTGCTTTTTCCGTATTAACGGCATTGGCAATAATTAAATTTTCATCTATGGTTTGCTTGAGATAAGAACTTATTTCTCTTGGCTTAATATCCCTAAATAAATTTTGATGTTCTTCAATTTCTAACCCAAATTGTTCTTGTACTTGAAGAATTGTCTTAAATTCACTGTAGGCCATCTTTTGTTACCTCATTAGTCATCTGAATCGATTGTCGTAAAATTGCCACAATCAAACCAATTTGATTAACTGAATAAATATCAGTATCAATATAAACAATATTTTTCTGTAATTTAATAAATCTCCATTCACTCCCTGTTGTCACTGCACCATAGATATAGGGTAAGTCATAATTGTCCTGTTTATTATACAATTGAGCAGCGTACATTTCAGCAATACATTGACCTAATCCACCAATAATATTTTCATTTTTGGCTTCTACAATAATGATTACAGGTTTTTCTAAAAATAGCTGTTCGGGGGAATTACTAATAATGTAATCGCAAAATCCAGTTAATCCCTGCTCTTTCTTTACATTAAAATCAATTCCCGAAAATAAGCTAATTTTGGGTTCAAGCTGCTCTTTGATCTCTAATAGCACATTAATGATAATTAATTCAGAGCGAGCTTTTTCTGTATTAATGGCTAACGCTAACGGAACATTTCTTTTTAGGGTTTGAGCTAAATAATCACTGATTGTAACTTCTTTAACTGTCTCAAATAGAGATTGATTTTCGACTAATTGAAGTTTGAGTTCTGATTTAGCTTTTTTGAGGGTAAAATCGCTATAAGACATGATTCCAATAACTTTAAGCTCGTAGTGAGGGCTTTAGCCCTACGATCAACCCCAAAGGGTTTACTACGAACTTTATCTTACTAGGAGATTGGACAGCTTGATCGACAAAGCCCATCCTACAATCTGGTGAGTTATACGCTCAATTAGCCTATCGTATATATTGGATATCGTTGCAGGGTTGCTGCCTTTATTCTATATTAGATACCCCCAAGGGAATTCGAATCCCTGTCGCCTCCGTGAAAGGGAGGTGTCCTAGGCCTCTAGACGATGGGGGCTTTGTTTTCGACACATTTACTATATTAACCAGATCCCACTCTATTGTCAACCCTTCGGTGCAAAAAATTTTCTCAGGGCTATAGTAGTGAACAGTGAACAGTCGGAAAGGGTAGATAGGACAAGTTTTTAGCAGGATCAAGATTGTCTCCCTGAATTGATAACCATAGAGAAAAGTACTGATCACAAGCTAGAAGCTCGTCCTACAATCTCTATTCAGGTGGGCGAGGCCCAACCCTACGGACTGAGATTATTTACCCAAGCCTTTTCATTGAGCATCATTGGGTGAGACAAAACATTTATTAATTTGCTCTCTGAGGGTATCATGGTCTAAATTTTGACCAATAAATACTAGCTGGTTTTTGCGATCGCTATCTTTTTTCCACTCATCATCATCTAGGGTAAAGCGCTTACCGCTTAGGTGGAAAATATGGCGTTTCGGACTTTCCTCAAACCAGAGAATTCCTTTAGCCCGAAAAATGTTTTCATGAAGTTCATTATCGAGAAAATATTGGAATTTACGAATTGAGAAGGGTTGATCACTCATAATAGAGAGAGAGGTAAAACCATCATTTTCTAGGTGATCAGAATGGTGGTGGTGTTCATGATCATGGTGAGCATGATGCTCGTGATCGTGATTATGGTGTTCATGATCATGGTGAGCATGATGCTCGTGATCATGGTTATGGTGTTCGTGATCATGGTGAGCATGATGATCATGATCGTGGTTATGGTGTTCGTGATCATGGTGAGCATGATGATCATGATCGTGGTTATGGTGTTCATGATCATGGTGGTGATGCTCGTGATCGTGTTTTTCTTTTTCTGCTGCTGCTTCAAAATATTGCTCGGATTCAAATAAGCCAACACTCAAAACTAAAGGTAAGGAAACTTGAGATTTCTGAGTGCGTAAAATACGAGCGCCTTCTTTGATGTCCCGAATTCTGACTTCTAATGAGTCAACATCTGCTTCATCAACTAAGTCAATTTTATTGAGAACAATAATATCACCGTAGGCAATTTGACTGTAGGCTGCTTCAGAATTGAATAAATCAAGACTATAATTAACGCAATCGACCATCGTAATGATCGAGTCTAGACGGGTCATCTCTCTTAAGTCTGTGCCAAGAAAGGTTAAGGCAACGGGTAAAGGATCAGCTAGTCCAGTGGTTTCAACCACTAAATAATCTACTTTATCAGGATGTTCTAAAACTTTATAAACTGCCTGTACTAAATCCTCATTAATGGTACAACAAATACAGCCATTACTTAGCTCTACCATGTTGTCATCTGTAGAGACAATTAATTCATTATCAATGCCAATTTCTCCGAATTCATTGACCAAAACAGCCGTTTTAATTCCCTGTTGATTACTTAAAATATGATTGAGTAGGGTTGTTTTTCCACTGCCAAGAAATCCTGTAATAATGGTGACAGGTAAGCCTTGTTTGGTGGAATCCATTGGGGTTGAAGGAGTCGTTGGGGAGTCAACAGTTTGCATAGTCTATTCGCTGTTACTATAATAGATTTTACTCGATTGTCCAAAGATTCAGCACGATTTGGACAGCCATAGCTAAACGCACCAAGGAAGAATGAAAACCCTCACCCTCACAAGGGATTGAGTTGTTCAATTGTCAAACCCCCATCAGGCGTAAAGCTATACTAGCTCTATTTTAGTCAAAATCTAAACAACTCTGAACACATATTAAGAAAACCCGCCTGTACAACGTTAGGTAACAGACGGGAAGAGAGCAATAATTAGGATTGATTTAGGAAAATTAGGCAGAAAATTAGGCAATGATAGCAGAGTTACCTTCTACAGCAAATCCTCTGGCTTTCCATGCAGCTAGGCCACCTTTTAATTCAGCAACATTCAAGTAGCCAGCTTCTCGTAATAAGGTAGCTGCTTCAGCAGTTACTTCGTCAGTTTCACCATAAACGTAGATATCACGGACTAATTCTAAGTTAATCAGTGCAGAAGAAACTAACTCAGCGATAGGAAGGGAAACAGCGCCTGTAATGTGGCTGACGTTGAATGCGTCCCGACTGCGTACATCAATGATGGTTAAAGCAGGTTCACCCCAGTTAAGACGGCTATTTAAGTCTTGAACAGTGCTTTTTGTTTTGATGGTGGGAGGGATGGGGAAGATACCAGATAAAGTCATGATTGGTTGTTGGTTAAATGTTTAGGTTCAATGATTAGTATTGTAACGAATTATTAAGAAGATGTAAAGTATCGTAAAAAACATTTGACAAAATTCCTATGAGTAAGTTGGATTCAAGTTCGGAAAATATGCCAACCAAAGGGCAATTAAGAGCAGAAATCATGCAGAAACGTCTTTCTTTGGGCAAAAATGATTGGCAAGATAGGAGCGCTCATCTTTGTCACCAGTTACAAGCCTGTCCTCTCTATCAGCAAGCCCGTCAGGTTTTAGCCTATTTTAGTTTTCGCCAAGAACCTACTTTACAATTTTTATTTAAAGAGCCGAAAAGATGGGGATTTCCTCGTTGTGTGGGAAAAGACCTAGTTTGGCATATTTGGCAACCGAATGATCCCTTAAAGCGTGGAAAATACGGATTAACAGAACCTGATGCCAGTCTTCCTGAAATCAATGCCGCTTCTGTGGATTTAATTTTGGTGCCGGCCGTGGCCTGCGATCGCCAAGGATACCGTCTTGGTTATGGAGGTGGTTATTATGATCGCCTTTTAAGCGCTCCTGCAATGAGATCGGTTCCCACTTTAGGCATTGTCTTTGATTTTGCTTATGTCTCCCAACTGCCGACTGACCCCTGGGATCAATCTCTGACAGGGGTTTGCACGGATCAGCAATGGCAGTTATTTGAGTGAGTCTAAATTAGAGTTGTCACTTTATCTTTTTGTCGCTATACTAGGAAAAGCGACGCGGGATAGAGCAGTCTGGTAGCTCGTCGGGCTCATAACCCGAAGGTCGGTGGTTCAAATCCGCCTCCCGCCATTACT
>JBFRWQ010000545.1:0-9049 GCA_051439665.1 Microcystaceae cyanobacterium
GTCATAGGTTTTATAGATAATTGCTTGTAATACTTAAGATTTTTGTAATAGATGTTAAAAAAATATTAAGTCGATTTAAAGCTTAAGCTAACTAGCCCAAAAAGTCAAGGTAGGTTGGGTTGAACCAGAGTGAAATCCAACAGAACCCTTATTAATTTTCTTGAACTATTCCAAGCCACGAATTTCAGTAAATTTTAGATTGGATCGAAGCAACTTCCGTGGTATTTTAGAGAGATTAAAGTCATTATCAGGAGATTAACTTAGGGATGCGTATATTAATTATGGGGGGAACTCGTTTCATTGGCGTTCACCTAACTGAGATTTTGGTGGCACAGGGTCATGAGGTAGTATTGTTTAATCGAGGGAATTGTGCGGTATCAGTAGAAGGGGTTCAACAAATACATGGCGATCGCACTGATCCCACCCAATTAAAAGAAAAACTACAAAAAGAGTCTTTTGATGCAATCTTTGATAATAATGGACGGGAATTAAGTCATACACAACCGTTAGTAGAATTATTCGCCGATAAAATTCAACACTTTATTTATGTTAGTTCAGCAGGGGTTTATTTAAAATCAGAACAAATGCCCCATCTTGAAGATGATACTGTTGATCCCAAAAGTCGCCATAAAGGAAAATTTGAGACAGAAGAATACTTAGCAAAATCGGGAATTCCTTGGACTTCTGTACGTCCCACTTATATATATGGACCGAAGAACTATAATGATCTAGAAGCATGGTTTTTCGATCGCATTGTGCGAGAACGACCCATTTTAATTCCCGAACATGGTTTACATTTGACCCAATTAGGTCATGTTAAAGACTTAGCTTCAGCGATGGCTGCGATTCTGGGTAATACTCAAGCGATTGGTCAAATTTACAATATTTCAGGTGAGCGCTATGTCACGTTTAATGGATTAGCGAAAGCTTGTGCGATCGCTGCGGGGAAATCACCTAAAGAGATTACAGTTTTACATTATGAGCCGAAAAAGTTCAATTTTGGTAAACGAAAAGCGTTTCCTATGCGATCACAACATTTTTTTGCTGATATTAACAAAGCATTAGCTCATTTAGACTGGAAACCTCAATATGAGTTGATTTCTGGGTTAAAAGATTCTTTTGAAAATGATTATCTCGTATCTGGCCGTCAGACATCTGAGATTGATTTTTCCCTTGATGATACGATTTTATCTTCCCGTTAGATTATAGAGGGGGAGTGTGGGGCTTACACCCATTATATCATTAAGGTAAAAAACCTACCCCTGTAAGCTTTCCTCTCTTCCCCATCGTTTTCTCAACAATAACCAACAAACCCAACAATATTGAGGACATGGTGAAGATAGGGAAAAAGAAGATCAATTAATTATTAAGCATTTCCACAATGAATTCAAAAATCTGTCCTTCCGTACTACCAAATTTAATCTGCACTCCTGAGGTAAGGGTAAGATCTTGATTATGTACCTTTTGCCATTGTCCCTTGGTCAAAACTAATGTGCCAAAACTAGAGTGATCTTGGAGAACATAATCATATTGATCGTCATTTTGACTGCGGCAGATAATCTCTGCATGATGCTTGCTAACCCAAGGTTCAGCAACCACTAGATCGTTTTCAGAGCGCCGACCAATTTTCATCCGTCCCTTCCTAGACATACGCCATTGTTCTTCTCGATCGTTAAGGCTACGAAAATAGGCCACAGGATAGGGAGCAATTGGCTCAGGTTGGGGATAAGGTAACACTGTATCCATCCCTGGACTGACTAACTCTCCATCAAACTGAGGGTGCATATAGAGGATTGGCAGAGTCCATGTGGGCTGATTAAAGCCATATAGGGTTAAAAGTTGTTGTCTGGCCACCTGTATGGACTGATCAATGGGAATTCGTTCGGTTAATGCTTTGGTAAATTCACGAATTAAGGCTAATGCTTCTGGATCAGCGATCGCATCCCTCATAGCTACTACAGCAGGGACTCCATGACAAATTAACACTTCTGCTAGACTGCTCCGTTCAATGACTTGAGAGTTGATTTGAGCGGATTTTGCCCCCCAACAAGAGTTAAAGACAGCCAGCTTAATCTGATTTCGGACTAAAGCTTGGGCAAATTCTGTGCCATTAAGCTTGGTTTGAGGCGACAAAAATAATAAGCCCCCATCGGGATCTGGCATTCCGTGACCTGCATAGAAGATAACATTATAAAGTCCTGAATCGAGAGCTTCAATCAATTGAGCCGCACTGGGTTGAATCAGAGAATGAACCTGAATCTTAACGGAAGATGAGGGAGTTGTCAGCCGACTCGCCGCCTCATTATGTTCTTCGATCAGGTTGGCTAATATTTGCGCTTCTTGCTCTAAATCTAACTTCTTAACTGCATCAGTCCCGTCATTTTGTTCACCCACCACTTGTTCACCCACCACTAAGAGAATGGCAATGGAATTGCGGCTGGGTTGGAGAATAAGGGGTTCAACTTTACTAATTGTGCGACTAAAGAGGATTTGGGGGTTCAGGGTGAGCGCTTGTGTTCCCACTTCTGGCTGCATAATTTCCCAAGGAAGGGGTACTAAGTTAGGGGATTGAATCTCCAAACGAAACCGTAGAGGTTGTTGTTGCCCGAGCGCTAATCCTTTACATTGGGCAAAACTGGGACGGATTGTATCAGTTAAGATCCACTGCCATAAGCCAACTCCCAGGGCTTGCATTAAGCGTCCACTATAGCTTTCTTGGGGATTAGAGTCACTCAGATCGAGGTCAGCGTTAGGGGTGATAGGATAGGGTAAATGGGAGTCTCTGGTGTTAGAAAACATCTCTTGCCAAGCTAACCAACGACGGGTGAGGACATCAGGCCATGAGGTATCTTCTAGGGTGGACATCGGGACGGGGGCTTCAACTACCCAAATCGCTAAGTTACTGGACTTGGGTGTTGATAAAGAGGTAATGGCGATATTTAAGGAGGGAATGGGCATTTTTAGAATTAAGCTTTTAATTGTCAGGAGAGGTTGGTTGAGGCGTTTTAATAATGAGGGGGGGCGATTCAGTTGGTCGGAAAAGATGAACAAGAATCCAGCCTATTAAGACGATTACAAGGAATAATCCCGTAATTAATAGGGCTTTCATGGGAGAAAGATTCAAAGCAGATGAGGATTTTTCCGATTCGGGTCCGGGATTTTCGTTATTGCTGCTTAATTCAGTTGGCCGTACAGTTGGCAATGCGGTGAGTTGGGAGGGTTGATCAGTTTCGGACAATTCAGGGGTGTTAAAATTATCAGCGTTAGTGGGAGGAGAACTCAATTCTCCTATCTCTACGGCGGATAGAGCTACGAAGGACTCAGGGATTTTAACCTGACAGTAGATTAGTCCAACGGTAACGTTATCGTGACCATTCTTTTGATTGGAAAGTTCAATTAGGCGATTGCCTACTGCTTCAATTTCTTTTTCTCCTTGTAATAATGGCACAATTTCCGATTTCCAATATTGGTCAACCCGATCGTAATCGCTTAAGCCATCAGAACAGAGCAAGAAGATGCAGTCTTGATCAATAATCCATTTCTGGACATTGGGGTGTAAAGCACTCCCATTGCTCATGCCTAATGCTTGTATTAGCGCTCCTGAATTGGGGTATTGTATGGCATCTCGATGAATTAGATATCCTAAGCGTACTTCTCTTGAAGCCAAATCATCATCGGTGGTGACTTGATGGCAACTGTCTGGCGTAATCCAATAAATACGAGAATCACCGACATGGGCTAAATACATCTCATGAAGGGCAGATACCCCCATCACAAGGGTTGTACCCATCCGTTGTCTTTCCTTGCGATTTTCCTGGTCATTACGCTGGCTAATGCGGTTATTTGTCTCTTTAATCGCTTGATCAAGGGCTTGAAAATAGTTGGTCTCCTTTTGGTTGGATGCAGTAAGAATAATCTTACTTAATTGCTCAACAAGGGTGTCAATCGCCAATTTTGAGGCAATTTCCCCCCCTTCTTGCCCCCCAATTCCGTCACAGACCAATGTTAAGGCTTCCTGCGCTTCATCCGCTTCTATCCGTTGGTCAGAGACGGGATAACAAGCATCTTCGTTATGATCTCGCACCGGACCTGTATCGGTGGCGGTAAAAATCTGGTAACTGTGTTGATAAAATTGACCACATTGTTTTAATCCTTGATCCAAAATTTGCATCAATTGGTCAGATTTTTTGATTTTGCCTTTTTCTAAACCTTCACAGACCGATTTGACAAAGTCTAATATGTTAGGATCTGTTTCTTCTAACCATTGTGACCAGACTTTCCCCAATTGTTTAAGGGTGGGAACTTGGATTGGATCTTTATGTAGTTCTAAAATTTGGACAACATAGCCATTTACTTTGAGCATATTTGGGTCTAACAAACTAGAAACCACTCCTTTACTCGCTAAAGGTTGCCAAAGCTTTGCTATTTGCCATAACCAATGTAATTGACGTAGGGGAGAACCTTCGGACCAACAGTCGGTTAAATTGGGCAGTAACTGTTCGCCGTATTGTAGTTCACCTGTTTCAGTTAAAGGCAAACTCCCATATTCGAGTAACCAGATTTCTAGCTTCATCTGATCATCAGGACTGGGAAAATAGCTATAAATTTGGGGAATATGGATAGCGTAGGGAAACAGTTTTAAATAGGGCTGGATTACCTGTGGTAATTCCTCTGGGACATTGGGGGGGATGCCAGGCTTGGTATCTAAGAGAATACGAGGATATATAAGCAAATAGCGCTCGTCAATTAATTCTCCTATTTGATAAACTTTAATCCAATCTCCCACTGACCATAGATAACGTTTGATCAACGGGGTGTCACATTGATCACAGTAAGCTTGATCAAGAGGATTGCTGGCCTGACAGTTAGCACATTGGATCGTAATTTCGGACATGAACCCTTTTAACTCCAAGGATAGTTAACGCTTATGGGGGTGGGAAACATGAACCCTCCCCAACGTCAGATTAAGTAAGGAATAGAAAGTATTCAGACTTAAACTTGCGTGTTTTTGCAGGTCACTGATGAAGGATCACTGGCATGATCTCAAGTCGTTACCCTAAATTGTAAGTTCTAATCCTCATCTTTTCCACTGATGGATATGAAACTATCAAACGAAAATATTGTTAAAGATGGGATCGGAAACTATATAATCATAACTTAGGCTTCAAACAGTTGTTGAGGGCTATTCTCAATGCTGGCCATCCCCTTAACTGTAGTTTTGGGAAAACATAAAATAGTAAACTTCACCTTGAATTCATTATGTCACAACGTACACGATTGGGAGATATTCTTAAGCCCCTTAACTCTGAATACGGAAAAGTTGTTCCTGGTTGGGGAACAACCCCTTTAATGGGCGTATTTATGGGTTTATTCTTGGTTTTCCTCCTTATTATCCTCCAAATTTACAATTCTTCTATTGTCCTCGATGGCTTTACCGTTGACTGGGGCGGTTAATTTAAGATAATCACTCTAAAAGTGATACCCATTCCGATAATATAAAAGTACCCGGATAATCCGGGTTTTTTTCTGATATCGGATATCAGGTGTCGAGGGTAATTCGGTGAATGTCCAAAATCTTAAACTTTTAATGGCTCTTCTGGAGTTAAGGTGCAAAATGTTATGGCTGTTACATTTCATTCTTTGTTCCCTAAAAGCGTGCTTGTACGTGCTGATCACCATCAAGTCAGGAGAACTCTTGTTAATTAACTATGAACCCAATAACTTCAATTCATCCACCTCGCTTGGATCACTTAACCAATCAGACTTTACTAGCTTATTTCCAAGAAGCTTGGCAACTCGAAGATAGGTTACTTAACAGCATCATTTCATCAGATACCTTTTATCTTAATCCTGATCCTCTCAGAAATCCCCTCATCTTTTATGTAGGTCATTCTGCGGTTTTTTATGTTAATAAACTGATTCAAGTTGATTTACTCAGTCAAAGAATTAACCCAGACTATGAAATTTTATTTGAAATTGGAGTTGATCCAGAAACCCCTGAAGAATTAAATGAAGCCATTCAAAAAATTAACTGGCCATCCATTGATCAAGTTTGGCAATATCGAGAGAAAATTTATCATCTCATTAGTCAGATTATCACTAACTTAACGATTGATTTTCCCATTGAGCAAGCCCATCCCATTTGGGCATTAATGATGTCTATTGAACATCAAAGAATTCATATTGATACCTCTTCGATGTTAATTCGACAATTACCAAGCGCTCAGGTGAAACGTCCCCTTAACTGGCACTATGCTCCTACTGATAATCATAAAGTTAGATCTAAAATGATCGAAGTTGAGGGAGGAACAGTTATTTTAGGAAAAGGGAAAGATTTTCCTTTATATGGATGGGATATTGAATATGGATGTCTTCCTATGGAAGTTGATTCTTTTTTAGTCAGTAATTATTTAGTAACGAATGGAGAATTTTTAGACTTTGTGAAAGCAGGAGGATATGAACAATCTGAGTACTGGGATAGTGAGTCTTGGCAATGGAAACAAAATAATAAGATGCAACATCCTAAGTTTTGGCTACCTCAAGACAACGATTATAATTATCGGGCAATGTTTGATGAAATTTCCTTACCCCTTGATTGGCCAGTAGAGGTTAACTATTATGAAGCGATGGCTTATTGTCGCTGGAAAGGATCCAAGTATCGCTTAATGACAGAAGCAGAATGGAAGTTAGCAACTTATGGACAACAAGATGGGTTAGAAGCGAGCGCAGAATCACAAACTAACCATTACAATCTTAATGTGAAATGGGGATCACCGAGTCCTGTCGGTTATGCTGAACAAGAACAAACTGAGGTAGAGTTATATGATATGCGAGGCAATGTTTGGCAATGGTTAGAGACAACCTTTGTTCCCTTACCTGGTTTTAAGCCTCATCGTTTGTATGAAGATTTTTCTCTACCCTTTTTTGATAATAACCATAAAATGATGTTAGGGGGATCATGGATCACTCAGGGAACACAAGCACTCAAATTTTATCGTAATTGGTTTCGCCCCTATTTTTATCAACACGCAGGCTTTAGACTCGCTCAAGACATTAACTAAACTATGATCAATCGTCGTGATTTCTTATGGGCAACCACTAGCTTAGGATTAACTTCTTTACTGTCAGGTTGCGGACAACAAGAAGAAACTCAAATTAGATTATTAAAAGGATCAATTCCTGTTCAACTGATTAGTAAATTCAAGGATCAGTTAAGTCGTGAGACACAAGTTGCTTTTGCCCTAGATATTCAACTGTTTGCATTTTATAAATTATTGCAAAACTGGCAACAAACAAATATATCATCTTCTAACCTCCCTGGATGGCTTCCTTTTGTTCCATCTCCTCCTCCTTCCCCTGCTAATTTGATCACATTGGGTAATTTTTGGTTACCAAGCGCTATTGAGCAAAAATTAATTGATCCTTTACCCTTAGATAGCTTATCGGGGTGGAAGAATCTACCCTTAAGATGGCAACAATTAGTTACAGAGAATGATAAAATTTGGGCAGCCCCCTATCGTTGGGGAAGCACTGTTATTGCTTATCGTCGAGATAAGTTTAAACAATTAGATTGGACTCCTAAAGATTGGTCAGATTTATGGCGGCCAGAAATTCAACGGCTAATTTCGGTGATTGATCAACCCCGTGAAATTATTGGTTTAACGCTTAAAAAATTAGGACATTCTTATAATACTCAAGCGTTAGGTAATATCTCTAATCTCAAAGAAGAATTAATTAAATTAAACCAACAAATCAAGTATTATAGTTCAGATTATTATCTACAGCCTTTTATCTTAGGGGATGTTTGGCTAACAGTGGGATGGTCTAATGAAATCTTACCACTTGCTAAAAACAATGATGATATTGAAGTGATTATTCCTGCATCGGGAACAGCATTATGGACAGAAATGTGGGTGAAACCCGCTCTTAAAGAGCAAGGAGAAGTTAATCAATTATCTTTAGATTGGATTGATTTTTGTTGGCAACCTTTAGCTGCTAATTTGATTTCTTTGTTCACAAAGGGAACGTCTCCCACAGTTTTTAAGATTCCTCAAACAGAAATTAACAAAGATTTACATAATGATCTGTTTATTAATATTCCATCAGAGGTTTTGAAAAAGAGTGAATTTATTCAACCTTTGTCTAATGAAGTAACTAATAAATATCTAAATTTATGGAAAGAAATACGTAATTTTAGTGCGCAGTGAGCAGGTTTGCTGGTTTCAATTATTCCCCAGAATAGAGTTACATCATCCCGATATTAACTTTAATGGCTATTTCCCAAATACTAGCAACACTAAGTAATAAGTCATGCTCAGATTCTAACAGTTCTTTAGTGGTCTTTGCTAATAAAGGACTATCATCAATAAACAGAGGAAAGTATGGGTATCAAGTAGTAGCCTCATTCCATATATTCCCGAAAGTCTTCTAATGGTTCATCAAAATCGGGAGACATCCAAATTTGTCCTTTAGCACTTCCACATTGACGGCGTTTCGATGAAGAAGTGACTTCTTCTACAACTAAACGGATTTGTTTTCCTTCCCAGTCAGGGGGTAGGGTCTGACTTAATTGAATTTTCCCATTTTTACAAGTCCCTGTTAAAACGATCATTTTGAACGCCTCCTATGATCATTAGCTGATCTTACGTTACCTTAAAATCGTGAGAGAGTGAGCAACACTGATCGAAGAGTATATTTGTTTTGCTGACTATTTTTTACGAAGTCTTGTGGCGTACAGCGAAAAATAGAAAAGACCTCATCTGGTAATTAAATAGAAATATTTATTATAATTTTTGATAATCATTGTTGCTTGATTAACTTAAAATGAGGAGATTGTCCAAGTGGTGTTTTTCCCCTAGCTACCACAAAATTGTGTAATATTTTTTTTGCAATTAAAACAATCCCCACACACTCCCCCTATCATGTCTATTAATCATAAACAAACAAAGATCATAATTATTGCCCACCGAGGTGCAAGCGCTTTTCGTCCTGAACATACTCTTGCTGCTTACGAATTAGCGATCGCTCAAGGAGCAGATTTTATTGAACC
>JBFRWQ010000546.1:0-3667 GCA_051439665.1 Microcystaceae cyanobacterium
AATTTTAGCAATTCCTTGCCATTTGTGGTACAAAATATCTTCGTAAGGTTTAACGGTTGTCCAGACAGGTTTCATATCGTTCTATTTAAAGCAGACTATTAACTATGATACCAAGGTTTGGTCAAGACTATATCAACCTAAGATTGAGAGGAGCAGCAATCATGCTAACATTAGAAATTAACCAAGACACCTTTTTCAAAGCATCAACACAACAATCAGAGCGCTTACCCGCTAACCAAAAGGCTTTTGTTGCCGCTCAAAAAACATTTAAAGTCAAATCTTATTCTAAAAAAAAGGGGCATTTATTTGTCATTCTTGAAGAAGAAATTAGTCCTCTAGGGAATTCAGGATTCTTTTTTGAAGGACATATCCAAATAGAAGAAATTAGAGCCGTTTGGATTACTAATGTTGATAGCGACATTTTAGATAGTTCAGAGAATCTCAAAAAAGGGGTTGAAAAGTTGAAATCATTAAATTTTAACACCCTATATCCTGTGGTTTGGAACAGAGGATTTACCCTATATCCTAGCGCTGTGGCTGAAAAGGCAATTGGTAGCGAAATTGCCACTAAGTCTCAAGGTCGAGATATTTTACAGGAATTTATTAACCATGCTAAACCATTGGGAATGAGAGTAATTCCTTGGTTTGAATATGGGTTAATGACTCCCCCTAATTCACCACTAACCGTTAGAAAGCCTAATTGGATCACTCAAGAAATATCAGGAAATCAAGTCGTTAATAGTCAATGTTGGTTAACCCCTGCTCATCCTGAAGTACAGCAATTTATGACTGAACTGATTAGTGATATTGTTGAACGTTATGAGATTGATGGTATCCAGTTAGATGATCATTTTGCCACACCGACAACAATGGGATTTGATGATTTTACTAAACAAGTTTATCAAAGGGAAACAGGTGGCCGAGATCCGTCTAATAATCGTAATGCTTCTAACTGGAAAAAATGGCGAGTGAATCAGGTTACTAATTTGCTAAAACAGGTTTTTACTGAAGTTAAAGCTATTTCTAAAGACTGCATTGTTTCTGTCTCACCGAATCCTTTAGATTTTTCGATTAGACGATTTGCTGCTGATTGGAAAACTTGGATAGAAGAAGGAATTGTTGAAGAATTAGCTTTACAAGTTTATCGCTCAAACCTTTCTAGCTTTGAAAGAGAATTAACTAAATCAGAGATCAAACAAGCTCGTCAACAGATACCAACGGTTATTGGTATTCTAACTGGACTAAAACCTTATGATAGACGAGTTGCTATGAATTTAATTGAATCCCAAGTACAAGAAGTTCGTGAGCGAGATTTTGCGGGTTTTTCCTACTTTTTCTATGGCAGTTTGCTGGATTTAATTCCTAGCACAGAAAAGGCTAATGATAGAGAATTGGCGTTTGAAACTTTATTATCAGTTGATCGATTTGTTTAACAAGCTCCAACTTAAGATTACTCTTCTTCCCATAGTCTTTCTAGTTGATAGCGCCATGCAGCCAAAAATTGCTCTTTTTCTTGGGAGTCTTGATCAAGTCCTCCTAAAATTCCTTCTTCATATAAACGGGTTACATTTTGCAAGGTTGCTTCTAAGGTTTGGCCTTGCGCTTTGGCCGCTTGAATAATTTGACGCAATTGTTGTTGAGCCATTTGATTAAAGGCGACATTAATCCCTTGTTGGTGTAAAGTGAGTAGTTGTGCGATCGCAGTTTGGCAATCATCGACTGTTAAACTATCTAAAGCATGGTTAAAGACTGCCCAGACAACTTCTTGATTAATTGCGTAGCGTACCAGTTGGGTTTGCTCAAAATTGGCTTCTAATAAGGTGGTTAAATAAGGGGTGGCTTCAGCGACAGCAAACAAGGGAATGAGTAATCTTAGCTCTTTAAAATCCTTGGCTAAAATGGCTAAGAAGATAAATTGATCAGTTTCAATTCGCCAAGTATCAGGAGAGGGCTTTTCTACAGTCTGTGCTTTGAATTGTTCGGTTAAAAGGATGGTTAAATCAGTGGGAGTCATTTTATTAAATTATGAGTTATGAATTATAATTCATTGGTTTCGGTTCACTGAGTATCTTACTTTATAATTAATCTTGTTAACTCTATCAACACGGAATCAATTATGCAAGAATCTCCCTTTCGGAAAATTGCCTTACCCATTGTTGCCATCAGTTTAATCATGGTGGGATTTTCTGCCTGGCAATGGTATCAAGATCGTAACAAAATTAATACCCTTACCCTAGCCACAGCCAGCCCCACAGGGGAATATTATGCTTTTGGTAAAGCATTGGCTAAAGTCGTAGAAGAACATAATCCTAAGATTAGAATAAATGTCATTCCTAGTGAAGGATCTCAGCAAAATGAAGAATGGCTACGGGAAAAAAAGGTAGAATTAGCGATCGTACAGAGTGATACCCATCTTAGTCCTTCTATTGACACCGTTAGTTTTCTCTTTCCTGAAGTGTTTCATTTAATTGTCAATCGCTCATCAGGGATTGAGCAATTCACGGATTTAAAAGGGAAAAAAATGGCATTAATGCCCGAAGGAAGTGGTTCTTATGGCTTATTTTGGCTTCTTGCCGATCATTATGGCTTAAAAAAATCTGATCTTACAGCTATGCCTCTCTACTCCAAACAAGCCACTGAAAAATTATTGACAGGGGAAGCAGATGGCTTTTTTCAGGTAATTGCCCTGGGAAATGAAAAAATCCACGATTTATTAGAAAATGAACAATTAAAGCTGATTCCGATTGAACAAGGAGCAGCATTACAGCTTTTTTTACCTGCCTTAGAAGAAAATCTTATCCCTATGGGAACATATAATGGAGCAACTCCAATTCCTAGTCAAGATTTAAGCACAGTTGGCGTGAGATCGGTCTTAATTACCCATGATAAAGTCAATCCCGAACTGATCTACGAAATTACTCGCATTATTCACGAAGAAAGAAATGATCTAATTAGGGAAAATGTGCAGGGAGCGATGATTCCACCACCTGATTCACCTAATCGTCTGGGGTTTCCCGTACATACTGGGGCAAATAACTACTATGATCAAGGAAATCCTAGTTTTATTGTTGAATATGCTGAACCAATAAGTTTAGGAATCTCTGTTGGGGTGTTGATTATTTCTGGCCTCTGGCAATTTCGGATGTGGCTAAAAAGCAAACAAAAAAATCGGGCTGATTTATATAACCTAGAATTACTCCCCCTCATTAATCAGATCGAAAAGTCTGAAACCATCGAAAAATTAGATGAAATCAGAAAAGAATTACTTAAAATTTTAGAGGAAGTCATAAATGATCTTGATAAAGATAAAATAACACCTGAATCTTTTCAATCTTTTACATTTCCTTTGAATGTTGCCCTCACAACTATTCGTCATCGAGAGTTACTATTAACAGAGTTAACAAGGGATCAGAAGATCATAGATAATTCAAGCAACGGAGGAAGTCACTCTTCTAGTCTAATCATCTAGTGGTTTAATTTCAGAGTAAAACGGAGTAATTCGCCATCAATCAGAACGGACAACTCACGGTGAGCCGTTCGACGGCTCACCCGTGTCCTCACGAATAAGCATACCCGTCATTACGATGAACAAAGCGAATCAGGAATTTGAGGTTTTGAGCCACCCTAAACCCATTCAGTTTCACCTCAAAACATGAAGGCGGTTGGG
>JBFRWQ010000547.1:0-5188 GCA_051439665.1 Microcystaceae cyanobacterium
GGGTTTGTAAATCGACTCCTAATGTTTTGGCTAATTTTTTGGCACGAGGTGAGGCGACAGTGCGTCCATTACGACCATTAGAAGGGGCTGAAACGGCTGCAGCTACTGGTATCGGTTCAGGGGTAGGAATAGGGGCTGAAGGGGCAGGAGAGGGGGCAGGAGGGGCAGATTCTGGAGTGGATGCTCCCCCTGTGCCTTTTTGTTGGGCTTCGGCGATTTCTGCTTCGGTTTCAGCAACAAGTGCGATCGCATTACCGACAGGCGCTTCTTGACCTGCATCGACTAAAATAACGGCTAAATAGCCTTCATAGAAGGATTCGACATCCATATCTGCCTTATCCGACTCTACCACCACGACGGTTTCCCCTTTTTCTATTTTTTCACCAGGGGATTTTACCCAAGAGACAATTTTTCCTTCGGTCATGGTGGAACTCAGGGCGGGCATGAATATATCGTGAATCATAGCGTTGCTTTCCCTAGACAGATAATGAATGGATTAAGGCCATTGCCCATTGTATCAAACTTCGGGTTAGGGTCATACTCAACCTGAAAACGATTAATCGGTAAGGGTTTTTCTCCTCATCTCCTGAGCGCTAAAAAGCGATCGCTTCTATGATAAGCTAACTGCGATCACCTGCATAAGAGTCTTGTCTTTTGCCCTCAATCATTATGATGCTAACGTCACCTCAAACAGTCTCTGTACTTAACCTACCGCTTCATCTCCTGCCCAATTATACAGACTGGCTAGTCGAACGTATCGAAAAGCGCCAAGGGACTCATGTGGTCACTTTAAATGCAGAAATGGCGATCCTAGCCGAAAAAGAACCAGAAGTAGCGGATATAATTAAAAAAGCTCAATTAGTTGTCCCTGATGGGGCGGGTGTTGTTATTTATCTGCGCCTACGGAAATATAAGCAAGAGCGCTGTCCAGGTATTGAATTAGCTGCTTCTGTCATGGAAACAGTTGGACACAAAGGAATTCCTATGGCTTTTTACGGCGGAAAACCAGAGATCATGGAAGCTGCGGTTAAATATTGGCAGCAAAGAATTCCTAATCTCTCTGTTATTTCAAGTCATGGTTATTTGTCTTCTGAAGAACAGGAAAATTGGGCAAAAAAACTGCAAGAGTATCAACCTCAGTTAATCTTGGTCGGTTTAGGTGTCCCTCGTCAAGAATTCTGGATTAAAAAATATCGTCATCTCTGTCCCCATGCAACCTGGATTGGTGTGGGAGGAAGTTTCGATATTTGGTCTGGTGTCAAAAGCCGTGCGCCTAAATGGTTACGCAACAATAACCTAGAATGGTCATATCGATTGTATCAAGAACCTTGGCGCTGGCGTAGAATGTTAGTCCTACCTCAGTTTTTTATTCGCTCTTTTCTACCCTAATCAAGCGGGCTTTTTGGGCAAACCCAGGTTCTTCTGACAAGAAATCGCTCAATTCTGTTAGATTGATCAATTGGGAAACAATATTAATTGTTGGGGATGTCTGATTTAAGAGAGAGAATGATTGCTTTTACCAACAGAATTACGATATAGTAAATAGCTAAGGGCAACGAGCCATATAATTGACTGGAAAGTTGAGAAATAGGGATTGAGCATATTTTGAATACTCAGAGGAATCCATAGTGTTAATCCTACTAATCCTGTGATGATAATATCCCAGTGATAGAGACGACTAAATATTAAGTATAATAGCGCTAACCAAAGAAAAACTAACATCACATCATCATAAGATCGATGATAGGTAAAAACTCGACCAATAACTGATGCTGCTGCAAATAAAGTTAATAAGGAAAGATGTTGTAATTTTTGAATGATAAAAAAACTAATGGCTAAAGCAATTACACTTAGCAAAATCAGGGTAATATTTGGATTGATTCCTAACCTAATAAGAATATTAATACCTGAAGAGCCATCATCTGCAACGTACTTAATTTGTCGAATAAATCGCTCTAAAACCCATGTAACTTCTCTACTGGTTACCCAAGCAATTGTAAACGTTCCTAAGATTATATAAGTGATCATAGTTGCCAATGATCTGATGTTTCGTCTAACTATTAAACTTAAAATATAAGGAGCAGAAATACTAGGTTTGGCCATGGCCATTCCCATTAAAACCCCAGATAAATAATTTTTCTTGTTCTCTATCAGCCAATAAAGCCCGATTAAAAGTGCATTAATAATAATGCCATATTGACCATTATTTAGCGTTGTACAATGGCTACCAAGAGCTAAGGTGGAAACAACAAAAAAATAAGCTGGTGTCTGACCAAATTTTATGCCTAACTGATAGGAAAAAATAGAGAGAATTCCTAAAGAAATTAAGTTTAAAAAAACATGATAAAAGCGAAGCAATGGCCAACTTAGGGGAGGAAAGATGAAAAATCCCGTAAAAAATGCCCAAGGAGGATAGCCACCTGAGCGAATTCTTCCTAAGTTAGTATCAATATCGCTCGCATCCATTCTGTAAGGATAAATTCCTTGATAAATATATTGTTGTTCTTTCCACCTTTCCAATAAGTCTCTTGCACCAGAGGGACTATTATCAAAGGCTAATGTATAAAATCCTTTGCTTAAATAGGCTAAACTTAAACCAGCAAAAACTATGGTTAAACTAAATAAAATTGGATTGTTGTGAAAAGAAGTGATAATATTTTTTTGATAAGTTTTGATATTCATTTAGATATAAAAATACGTTGACAAAATAGAAAATTTACGGATTAATATAACCTAAATTCTCGTGCTAGTCATCAAGTTATGAACAATTACTCAATATCTGTCATAATTCCTGTTTACAAGGGGGGAAAAGCTTTTAAATCTTGTTTGGAAAGTCTAAAAGATAGTTTACTCGCTCCTACTGAAATTATCGCCGTTGTAGATGGTAATGATCCACCATCTTATCAAACAGCCTGTGATTTTGGGGTAAAAGTATTGCAGCTAGAAACGAATCAAGGACCTGCTACAGCTAGAAATCAAGGGGCTGAGATTGCTGAGGGAGATATTATATTTTTTATGGATGCTGATGTCACAATTCACCCTGATACCTTAGAAAAAATTTCCCAAGTTTTCGACACTGATCCTAGTTTAGCGGCCTTAATTGGATCTTACGATGATCAACCTGGGGCGTTAAATTTTCTTTCTCAGTATAAAAACTTATTTCACCATTACAATCATCAAATTGCTTCTGCGGAAGCGTCAACATTTTGGGGAGCTTGTGGCGCAATAAAACGGTATATTTTCACTAAAATGGGTGGTTTTGACGAAAGTTATCGAAAAGCTTGTATCGAAGATATTGAATTAGGCTATCGTCTGAAAGCTAAAGGCTATCGTATTCGCTTGTGTAAAGATATCTACGTTAAACACCTGAAGCATTGGACAGCTTATTCGTTATTAAAAGCAGATTTCTTTTACCGTGCCTTACCTTGGACAGAATTAATTCATCGTGACCGCAATTTTGTCAATGATCTTAACCTGCAATGGTCAAGCCGTCTCAGTGTTATTCTTGTTTATTCCCTTTTACTCCTGTTAATAGGGAGTTTAAAATTTCCTGCTTTACTTTTAGGTGTGTTTGCGTTAGCCTTTGTGTTAATTATTATCAATTTTTCGGTCTATCGATTTTTTAGCCAAAAACGAGGGTTTGCGTTTACATTAGCTATTCTTCCGTGGCATTGGCTATATTATCTCTACAGTGGGCTTGCTTTCGTCATCGGAACAATCCGCTACCGTCTCAGACGCATTACTGAAACGCAATCTCAGCCGAAAATATCCCGTTAACAACCAGCATCATCATTAAACCAATGGAAAAATATTCTTTTGAGCATAATCAAGCAAATTTCCCTTTAAGCGTAGTTATAGGAGGGGGACCGGCTGGATTAACAGCTGCTTATCAATTAGCTAAACATGGCTTACATTCTGTGGTGATTGAAAAAGGCGATAGGGTGGGGGGAATTTCTCGCACCGAAACCTACAAAGGCTATCGCTTCGATATTGGGGGACATCGTTTTTTTACCAAAGTTCCCCAAGTTGAGCATTTGTGGCATGAAGTATTAGAAGATGATTTTATCAAAGTTCCCCGTTTATCTCGCATTTACTACAAAGGCAAATTCTTTAGTTATCCGTTGGAAGCATGGAATGCAGTTAGTAATCTGGGTCTTATTCAGAGTTTCCTGATTATTTATAGCTATCTTAAGGTTAAAGCCTTTCCTTTACCCATAGAAGAGAATTTTGAGCAGTGGGTAATCAATCGTTTTGGCGATCGCTTGTACAAAACATTTTTTAAAAGCTACACAGAAAAAGTCTGGGGGATTCCCTGTACGGAAATTCGAGCAGATTGGGCAGCACAGCGAATTAAAGGTTTATCTCTCAAACAAGCAGCTATTAACGCTCTTTTTGGCAAAAATAATACCAAAACCCTAATCAAAGAATTTGATTATCCCATCTTGGGACCAGGGATGATGTGGGAGCGATTTCAGGATAAATTAAACGCTCAAGGCTCTCCTGTTTTATTAGACACAGAAGTAATTAAAGTAGAGCGCAAAGATAACCGAATTACCCGTATTATCGCTCAAAAAGGCAGTCAAATCTTTGAGATTATCGGAGATCAGTTTATTAATACTATGCCAATGTCAGCCTTAATGCACCGTTTAGACCCTTTACCCCCTGAAAATGTCTTAAAAGCAGCAAGAAGTCTAAAATATCGTGATTTTCTAATTGTTCCCATTATTGTCAACCAAGAACATCTTTTCCCAGACAATTGGATTTATATCCATAGTCCCGAATTCAAGGTAGGAAGAATTCAGAACTTTAAAAATTGGAGTCCCAAAATGGTTCCTGATGCTCGTAAAACCTGCTTAGGCATGGAATATTTCTGTAGCGAAGGGGATCAATTATGGGAAATGGATAATCAAGATTTAATTCGACTGGCCAGTGAGGAAATTGTCAATCTGGGTTTAGTAGATGACATCAGAAAAGTGGAAGATGGTACAGTGATTCGTCAAAAGAAAGCCTACCCTGTTTATGACGATGAATATCAGCAGCATTTACAAGTCATTCAAGATTATATGGATACTTTTGAAAACTTACAATCCGTGGGTCGTAATGGAATGCACCGTTATAATAACCAAGATCATTCCATGTTATCGGCTTTATTTGCGGCTGAGAATATTATGGGGGGAAATCATAACCT
>JBFRWQ010000548.1:0-6070 GCA_051439665.1 Microcystaceae cyanobacterium
GCTTCAATTGATTATTATTTATAATCTGCAATTATACTTTGAATATCCTTGGCCATAATATCAACTTGTTCAGACTTAGTGTAAATAGTTAACAAAATAATTTCTGTTGAAACTTTCACATAATCAATTAAACGATTGCCACCACTTTTGCCTTTTTGGATATCACTATTTCGGATTCTCAACTTAAAAACAGTATAACCAATATTAGGTATTTGATCGCCCGGTAGCTCTCCTTGTTCAAGCTGTTTAATTATAGGTTTAAGTTCATCTCGAATACTGCAATATTTCTTAGCAAGGGTGCGGAGATTTCGCTTGAAGGTTGACGAAGCTGAAACTTGAATCGCAGGGTAATTAGTCATCTTCTAGTCCTTCCCAAAGCTCAGAAACGGGTATGGTTTGTCCCGTCATAGCTTCATGCCAAGCTTGCCGGAAATCTGCTAAGATTTCTGATTGAGATGTATCTTGGGCTTCCTCTTCTGGAATGAGAACAATAACTTCTACACGGCTGTTTTTGTCTATCTTTAAGGGATGATCTAGGGTAAGTTGTCCTTGTTCATCAATGGTTGCCATAATCTTGAGTGCTTTCATGGTTTTCTCCTTGAGTGGGTTAGTTCAATATCTAAATGTTGAAGGTGTTGGTTTATCCCAGTGGTTGCTGTTGCTTGATCGGTTTCATTGCTTCTTGATCAGGGTAGAGATGGCAATAGTGCGAGCGGGATGAATCGTCATTTTAGTGATCAGTTCTTAGTGATCAGTTATTTATATTACCAAACCGTTTGAATTGCTTGTGAATGTTAAGCGCCTAAATTTTGTGAAAGTGTTAGAATTAGAGAGTCAAGCCATCCTAGAAGGCGATGCACAGAAGCGATGCTGGAAGGGCGGAGTTTCAAACCCAACATATTTGATGACTCAATCCTCAGATTTAAGTAATTATTCCATGTTTGACCTTTTTAGCATGGAAGTAGAAAGTCAAGGACAAATCTTGACCCATAATCTCCTCAGCCTCGAAAAACAGCTTCAAGTAGAGGAAAACCCCGCCCCTAACGATATTTTACCCGCTTTAGAATCCTTAATGCGTGCTTCCCATTCCCTTAAAGGGGCTGCCCGCATTGTACAGTTAGATATGGCGGTTAGAATTGCCCATGCAATGGAAGACTATTTTGTGGCCGTGATGGACCAAGTGATTTCTCTTCAGTCTTCCCATATCGATACCCTATTACAAGGGGTTGATTTTTTAGTTTCTTTGGGGAAAGTTGAAGAAAAAGAGTTAGAACAGTGGTTATCTCAACAAAAAGCCCAATCAGAACAACTGGTAAACCGTATTGCTTCTCTCCTACAACGATACAAAAGCGATCGCACCCCCCAATCTCCCCCTCCAGAAAATCCTCCCTTATCTGATGAATTATCCCTTGATGAAGTGTTCCCCGAAACGGATGACTCCTATCTGGAACTGGCCTCAGAATTTATTACCAGTGAAACCACCGTTCTGGATGTTGCCCCCATTTCTACCATTTCAACCCCTTTTTCTGCCCCAGTCGAAAATGTAGTCCCCAAAGAACCCGATCCTCCTCCTTCCCCCTCCCCACTGCCAACAGAAGATCACCAAATTTCCGAGATTGCCTTTCTTTCTCCTAGTTCTACCTATAATCACAAGAAAAAAGAAGGATTTGTCCGAGTTGACACCAACATACTTAACTATTTGATGGGATTGGCTGGTGAATCTCTGGTTGAAGCCACTTCGTTAGCCCCCCTCGCAGATGAGTTAATGGCAATCAAGCGCCATCAATTAGATCTGTGTAAAACACTAGAAAAAATGTACTTTACCTTAGAAAAAACGGAAGGACAAAGCCAACTTAAAAACCTATTGCTTCTCGCCCAACAACAAGAAAGAGACTGTCGGAAACTGTTAAGCGATCGTGCTAATAGTCTAGAAAGCTTTGCCCATCGTTCCTATAATTTATCGGATAATCTTTATCGCCAAGTCATCGCCACTCGGATGCGTCCTTTTGAAGAAGGAGTACAAGGATTCCCTCGCATGGTAAGAGACTTGGCCAAAAAACTCAACAAGCAAGTTAAGTTACAAATTAGTGGTCATTCAACTCTAATTGATCGAGATATTCTTAGTAAATTAGAAGCGCCCTTAACTCATATTCTGCAAAATGCCATTGATCACGGCATTGAATCCCCCCAAGAGCGCCAAGACAAAGGTAAACCCCCTGAAGGTTTAATTAAACTAGAAGCAACCCATCGCTTCGGAATGTTATCGGTGACAGTTAGCGATGATGGGCGAGGAATTTCTTTGGCAAAATTACGTGCTTTAATCTTAGAAAAAGGCTTAGTGAACGATGAGATGGCCAAACGATTAAATGAAACAGAATTAATGGAATTTATTTTCTTACCTAGTTTTTCAACTGTCCATGAAGTAACCGATGTATCAGGGCGAGGGATTGGCTTAAATCTTGCTAAAACGATGGTACAGGAAGTAGGGGGGACATTGCAAGCCACTTCTCAACTTGATGAAGGCATAACCTTTAATTTTCAACTGCCTTTAACCCTCTCAGTTATTCGTACCCTCCTAGTTGAAATTAGTGGTGAACCCTATGCTTTCCCTTTATCTCGTATTGATCACATTTTAACCCTATCCTATGATGAAATTTCCAGTGTAGAAAATCGGCAATACTATCTGTTTAATGGCAAAAATATTGGTTTAATTCGGGCAGATCAAGTGCTAGATTTAGATAATAGTAATCTTGCTCCTGATAAACTGTCTGTGGTTATTTTAAATGACACCTTAAATCAATATGGATTGATTGTCGATCGCTTTTTAGGTGAAAAGAATTTAGTTGTTCGTCCCCTAGATCCCAGATTAGGTAAAATTCATGATATTGCCTCAGCCGCTCTCTTAGAAGATGGCACACCCGTGTTAATTTTAGATGTGGGGGATCTGATTTGTTCCCTGGATAAACTCTTAAATAACAACCACTTAAACCGTATTGAGCCTACGGTAGATCATAGCTGGATGTCCGATCAAAAATCCATTTTAGTGGTAGATGACTCCATTACAGTAAGGGAAATGGAACGCAAGATTTTACAAAATTATGGCTATCAAGTAGATGTTGCAGTGGATGGAATGGATGGATGGAATTCGATTCAAGAAAAAACTTATGATTTAATTATTAGTGATATTGATATGCCCCGTCTCAGTGGCTTAAAATTAGTAGAGTTAATCAAAAAACATCCCCAGTTTAAAAGCACTCCCGTGATTATTGTTTCTTATAAAGAGCGAGAAAGCGATCGTTTGCAAGGGATAGCAGTGGGAGCAGATTATTATTTAACCAAGAGTAGTTTTCATGATGATACCTTAATTAATGTGGTCAATAATTTGATTTAAACAAGCTTTGATTCCCTCAAAAATTAAGCGCTCATCTGGTTGGATCTTATTAAACAACTGAACATTATAGGATTGTAAATAAGCTAAAAGTTGGGTAGTATCTCCCCCTGTCATCAGATAAGAACTATGAGGAAATTGTTGCTCCCACTCCCTAACAAAATAGTCAATTCCTGAGAGAAGGGTGTAAAGAATGCCACTTTCAATTGCATGAGAGGTATTTAATGCCCATTGAGAGGGAAGACATTGGGGTAACTGAAGATGGGGTAAAGCTGCGGTATGACTCGCTAGGGCTTTGAATTGTAAGGATAACCCCCCTAAAATTGCCCCACCGATTAAAGTCTCATTTTGATCAGCCCCAGTAAAGGTTAAAGCTGTTCCTGCATCAATCACTAGACAGGGAAACTGATACTTTTTTCCTGCTCCTAAAACAGCTAAAGCTCGATCAATGCCAAGACTAGAATAGCAATTTTTCAGAGGGATCTGGGTTAACCTAATTCTTGTTGCTAGAGGGTATCTTTGCCAAATCTCAGTTTGACTAGGAACAACTGAAGCAAAATACAGAGGGAGAGAAGAAGAAAGGATTAGGTTAGAGGGAAGCAGAGGCGCAATTAAAGGAGATGTTACATGAGGGGTATTCCAACTTTCCTTTAAGGTTTCTTGTTCAAAATAAGCCCAATGTAAACGGGAATTGCCAATCATTAACCCTAACCAATGGCATGGTAACATCATTATTTTTCGTTTAGGGGGTTATTATTAGGTGACGGAAGATGACTATAAGGAATAAGAGTAACATAGGGCGTTAAATTTTGATCTTCAACCCAAGCCGAATAATGCTTAACTTGAGTGCTAGTGTCTGTTAAATTCAATAAGTCTAAATTCCCTCGAATCGCATAGCGCTCGGACCGAGAGACTTCCTGATTCCATTGTTCAATTCCCAACGCACCCCCCCCCACTAAATTAAGAGAAACCCCATCCAAGGGGCGGATAAACTGCTCTCCTTGCCAAATCCAATGTCTTCCTACCCAATAAATAGAAGATTGCCAAGGTTGACCCTGCCTTGAATCACGGTAATAATCTTGCCATGCTATGCTCCCTTGGTCAGGAAGAGTGACTTCAATTCCCTGAGCATAAACCACTTCATAGCGCCCTTTCTTCTTATGAAAATCATTGAGTGTCCACCATAAAACGGTCACGTCTCCTGTCTCTGATGGTAAGGTTTCTAAAATATCCCAACTCACAGAACTCGGATAAAGGGTGACACCAGCAGGAGGGACGGTTGCTTTTAATTCAAATTGCCAACAATTCCATTGTGTAAATTGATCAGGATTTTGCCACGGCAGGTTACAAATACCATTACCTGTGGATACCCACAAAAAATCCCCATCTAACCATAAGCGATGGGGAATAACACCAACTAAAGGACTATTCCTGATATGGTAGGCTTGATATGTCTCATTATTGGTTGAATAGGCCACTAATCCCGACCCAGGGAGGAAAGGATTTCCTTCACCGGCCTGTTGAGTGGCTAACCAAAGGATAGGGGTTTGAGGATTTCCTGTAACGATGATATCCTTAATTTGCTGACTTTCCAGCCCCTTGGGTTGTAGAAGAGTGAGTTGATCTTGGTCAGGATGATAGCGGATAATAGTGGCAATCCCAGAGAAGCCTTCCCCTTGTTTCGATGCGATCGCCCAATAAATCTGATTATGGGCTATCTCCGTCGCTCTAACTTGGGGGACACCTAATTGAAACCCTGTTTTCGCTTTTACTTGGTCTAGGGTATAAAGGACATGGGATTGGGGATTAGATTGATCAGGATGAATCAGTTCAAAAATGACCTGTTGGGGTTCAACTCGAAAATCAGGAAAAGGATTAGGATCTAAAATAACACGATATTTATAGGTTTTACCCTTAAATTCTAAGGATTGATAGGTAGGATTGGCAAATTCTTCTTGTTGAGCCAACATATCCACTTTAGGATAAGTTCCTTCTGTGATAATCCAGTTATTTTGTGACCGACAATAGATAAAGTTAAGTCGTTCGCTTTGAAAGATCAGGGTATCAGGTGTTTCCTTAATATTGACACTTTGCAGACTTTTATAAATGTCTCCTTCATAGGTTAATGATAAGGTAGGGGGTGTTTCAGGTAAAGAAGGACAAGATGGTTCAGTTTTAGCTACTTGAGTGGAATGACAGCCACTTAAACCACTAATTAGACTACCAAAGATTAATATTAAAGATAAATTGAGGGGAGAATGAGTTAGCACACTTATCTGATGATTTTAAAAAAAACCGCCCTTCTATTGTAACGTCTAGCGCTGTTAGTCATTAGACTCACGTTAAGATGGATAATACCCTATAAATCTAACGTAGGTTAGGTTGAGACACGAAACCCAACATTATCTACTTATGCAAGCAAGATAGAGTCAATAACCCCAAATAATAGGTATTTATTGGGTTTCCTTTTGGATAGTTACTGAAGAAAACACTAATTTTGTTACTTTATTTCCAGCATAGGAGCAATAAAAAATGACATTTCCTCTATTTTCTCAAGTCCAATTAATTGAAGATATTCCTGAGTTTAATCTCAAAAAAGGTAGCGTCGGGGTTATTGTTGAACATTATCCCATGTCTCAAGGAGAAGATGGCTACAGTGTAGAGGGTTTAATTGCTCAAGAT